>NZ_AGJL01000027.1 GCF_000243455.1 Methanotorris formicicus Mc-S-70
AAAATGTTGTGGTAGAAATATCTTATCATAAATGCTATATCATTATATTCGAATATGCTTGCGAAAGTCCTAAAAAAATAAAAAATTTATGTTGTTTGCGATTTTTTGTAATTTACCCCTATACTACAAATGTCAAATATTAGTATCTTTAAATTTGAAATAACGCTTTAGTCCAAATTTCTTGGAGATATGTTCAACATCTAACGCAAACAACTATAAATAGAAGTTAATCGTACTCTCTCCATGTGTGTCCACATTTTTTACACTTGTAGAATCTTGTTTCTGGTTCATCAGCACATCTTGTCTGTTGTAACCACCAATATGCTTCCATGTGTCCACATTTTGGACATTCTATACGTATTGTTGGAAGTGTATCAACTTGCTCAATAACAGTAACCTCTGGTTGTTTGTGTTCAATTTTCTCTTTAAATTCATAGGTGGTGTTTTCCTCTTTCAACTCCATTTCATAGCCACAAACTGTGCATTTTAAAACTCCACCTTTTGGTAACATTATGTTTTTACATTTTGGACAAAATTCTATCATGTTTTCCCTCCTATCTGCTTTAAATAATCTTTTATTATATTCTCATGGTCAAAGGCAAGTTTTGGTAAGTTGTTTAAATCAAACAAACCTGCATCTTTGGCATCATCTCCCGCTAAGATTTCTCCACCTACAACATCTAAAACAAAAACAACAGAAATTGTATGCCCTCTTGGGTCTCTGTTAGGGTTTGAATAGACCCCAAGTAATTTTTTTACTTTTGTTTTTAATCCTGTCTCTTCCTCAACCTCTCTAATAACTGCCTCCTCTACCGTTTCTCCACATTCTACAAATCCCCCAGGAAGAGCCCAGAAATCTTTAAAAGGATGTTTTTTCCTTTTTATTAGTAGGATTTTGTTGTTAATTTCAATAATACCATCAACAGTTAAAGAAGGGGAAGGATAGAGATTGTATTTTTTTAGCATTCTATGGGTAAATAATTTTTTTGAATACCTCTTTCTTTTTAAAGAGAGAGCAATTTTTTTCCCACAAATGCACATGCATTTAGGTTTGTTTTGCTTTGTCATATTATCACACAACATATAATTTTCAATAAGAGTATTGGCATGGTATTTAAAATTTTCGTTTATTTCAGTTTTTTAATTCTATCAACTATTGGCAATAGAACAAAAACATATATTGGTAAAATCTCCAACCTCCCAATCCACATGGCTAAGATTCCAACGATTTTTCCAATTAATGGCATGTTGATATTTACAATTCCCATGGACATTCCTATGTTAGATGTTAAAGAAACCGCCTCAAATATCGATTTGTATGGCTCATATCCAAGACCTATAAAGACCATTGCTGTAAAGATGTAGTGCATAACAAATACAAAACCAATAACAAAAGATTCTCTCACAACCTTATAATTCAAAGCAACATCTCCCAACTTTTCATGAATTACTGCTGATGGTGGGAAGAAAATCTCCTTTAATTCATAATAAAATGTCTTAACCATGACCAAAAACCTAATAATCTTTATTCCACCGGCTGTAGTTCCAGCACCTCCGCCAATTGCCATTAAAAATACCAATATTGCAATTGATAGGTTGTTTAATCCCTTTATATCTATTGTTGTGTAGCCAGTTGATGTCATTGCAGATACAACGGTAAAAAGGGCATCGATTATATAGGTGTTTGAGGATATGGCAACAATAATGGCAGAGACAATCAACACCTTCAAAGCAAAATCTGTCTGTATGTCTCTAAAACTCTTTCCCGTCAAAATTTTATGATGAATTGAGAAGGAGATAATCCCTCCAATAATCATAATTAGTATCATTATCATTTTTGCCACTGTGTTGTATGGGAAACTTAAATTACTTACACTCATCCCTCCAGTGCAAATTCCACACATGGTTAAATTTACTGCCTCCCAAAGAGACAATCCACTCAAATAAAGTCCGCAGATGCCAAGGATTGTATACAATAGGTAAATCCACCATATTGTTTTAACTGTATTCACTGTACTTGGTAAAATTTTTTCTTCCCTTGCCTCTGCCTTATAGAATAACGCCGTAGCGGTTCCAGACCTCATTAAAATCCCTATCATCATAACCAAAACTCCAACCCCACCAATCCACTGCTCCAAACTCCTCCAAAATAGAATCGTATGAGGCATTGCCTCAACGTTATTTATTAAACTAAATCCTGTTGTGGTCCATGCAGACATGCTTTCGAAAACCGCATCAATGTATGAAAAATAATCTATTCCCAAATAAAAAGGCAAAGCCCCAAGTAAAGATGCCATTAACCATGCAACTGCAGAGATTACCATCGCATGCCTCAACTTTATCTCAACTGGTTTTGTTAAAGTCCTAATAATTGCCCCCAAAATAATAGAAAACATTGCTGGAAAAATGAAATTTTCGTAATTTTCATTGTAGTATATTCCAACGAATACTGGAATAACCATTAAAAATCCAACTATCATCATTAAATAAGCCAATTCGTGCATAATTCCAATAATGTCTTCTCTTTTAAACAGTTTCATAAGTTCTCACTGATAATTATTCTTGTAAAATTATAATTATTTGCGTTTTGTATTTATTTAATACATAAAGAATTTCAAATAACTCTTATTTTTCCCTAAATTTGAAATAATGTTTTATATCCCATAAAAATTAGAGTTATGTCCAATATTCTACGCAAAACCATATTTAAAATTTTCTTTAAAAATCATCGTCATTTCCATCATCCAAATTTATAAACTTCTCTGTTATAATTTCCAAGCATTTTTCAACAGTTTGACTGATTGAAACGTTTTCCACCACAGGGATATTGTTTTTCTTTGCCTGATCTACGATATAATTATTTATCATCCTAATAATTTTGAAATGTTTTAAATATCTTTCCATTGGTCTATTACTTACCCTTGCCCTTGCGGAGAATCTTTTCTTATGGAATTCTTCTGAACTTAAGGTTAGGACAATGAATATGATGTTTGGCATTGTTGTATATTTTTCACTTATGAATCCAGGAACTAAATGCGTCCCTTCAATAATAACGCTTAAACCTTCTGTTAAACTCCTATCTATAATGCCCTCAACCCCAATTAAAACTGGTTCAATGTGCCTCTCAAATCCAGTTATATATATGTTGCAGTTCTCTGGTAATGGGGTTCTTATTGCCTTCCATGCGGTGTAAGATGATTCATAAAGCATGGGAACTAAGTCCTTTGATATACTCCTCCTCATAACTTCCCTTATTGAATCAGTCCCTATAACGCTTGGGATTCCAAGTCTTGATGCTATTTCAAAGGCAATTGTTGAAGTTCCTACCCCACTTGCTCCCCCTATTAGTATTATTATTGGATGTTTTTTCAAAATCCTTCTCCAAAGTAAATATTTTTCTGCTATGTGACAGTAGTTTTTATCAATAAGGTAATAATACACCCTTCTCCTAAGTTCATCCTTATTAATTACTTTTACCCCTTCTTCTTTTAACATTTCTTCAATTTCTCTTGCTATTGAATATGCAATACTTGGTTTCAATCCTGCAGCAGTTAGGGATCTTGCTAAGATACCTTTTGAGAATGGCATTTCGTAATTTTTATCTTTAACAATAATTTGGTTTGTTAAATACTCAAACCCCATTTTATCACTATATTCGCATTTTTAATCTCAGAAATTTATTGTCCTATTGATAAATATAATTTACTATTTTTATAAATGGGTATTACAAATTATTTAATGGCTGTTTAATCTATGGGCATATAGTTTCTGCAAATGGGTGTTGTTATAGTTGTTTGCGAATTTTATTGGAACTTCAATTTTTATGGTTGTTATCAGGTCTTAAATTTTAAAAGAATGAATAATAAAACATAAACTACAAAACAACATAAAAAATAACTCTAAAATACTTTAAAAAATATATTTAGTCAAAAATCTTTTTTATGTATGGTTCAAAAGGAATTATCTCATCTTTTGTCCTTGAACTTATTATAGCAACTTTTAAAACCCTCTTTTCTGGAATCAAATCTATGGTTAATGTCCCTGGCGTTATTGTTATACTGCATGCCAACAAAACCTGTCCAATTAAACTGTTTATTGATGTTTCAATTTCAACGACTTGAGGATTTATATCCCCATTTATACATCTCTTTACTACATCAACCCATGCTTCAGCGATAGCCTTTAAGAGCACAACGATATAACCAATAACCCCGAATAACCTCATCAAATCACCAAAACATAATCTTTAATTATTAATAATGACAAATGTGTTATATAAAACTATATATAATTATCGCTCTAAAAGGTTAATAATAGATAGAACCTTAAAAATTTTATCGACAGGATGGATGCATAATTTCATTTAGCATCCTTTCTTAGATATTACAACAATTTTTAGGCAAAAAAATCAATTGGTGAGATAATGAATGAGGGAGAAATAAGGCAAAAACTTGCAGTATTGGAAACATACAACCAACAGATACAAAAACTTCAGGAAGAGTTGGTAAATATAGAGTTAATGAAAAATGAAATAAACAAAGCAATAGAAACATTAGAGGGAATTAAAGAAAATGATGAGGTTTTATTTCCAATAGGTGCTGGAGCGTTTGTGAGGGCGAAGATTTTGGAAAAGGACAAGGTTATTGTTGGAATTGGGGCAAATATTTTTGCCGATAAAGATATAGATGAGGTTATCAAAGAATTTAAAAAGAGTGTTGAAGATATTGAAAAGGCAGAATCTAAAGGTAAGGAACAAATAGAAAACACAGTAAAAGTTGCAAGAAAAATACAAAAAGAATTAGAAAAAGAATTTGCAAGAATTCAAAAAGAACAGCAAGATCAGGAATAAATAAAATCCCTATCATTTTTTTAATTTTAGATTATACAATATATTTAAATGTATGGATTAATTTGTATAAAATAAAATTAAGTGGGCCCAGCCGGATTCGAACCGGCGACCCTCGCCTTGTAAGGGCGATGTCATAGCCACTAGACCATGGGCCCACGCAAGCAAGAATAACAATAATTTTTCTCATATATAAAATTTGTGGTTTTGTGCATTCAAAATGCACAGAGGTTTTGTAGTTGTTTGCGAAATTTATTAAAATTTTTATATGCTTAAAATATTAAATTAGGTATTAATCATCCCTAAATTTAAAATAACGCATTTATAATCCCACAAAATTTCTTGGGGGTGTGTCCAATATCTAACTTGGGAAATTTTTTAAAGGATAGAGAGGAAATCATAAAAGATGCAAAAGCAAAAGACGCTAAAAGTTTTGATGAATTTAGAAAGATTGTTAAAAAATTAAAAGAAAAAAAAGAAACAGATACAATTGTTGTTGATTTTACTGAATACAACCCTCTCCACAAAGGGCACAAATACTGCATGGATGTTGGGAAAAACTACGGTATGTTTATAGCAGTAATTCCTGGACCTCTTGAGAGAAGTGGGAGGGGGATTCCTTATTTAGTCAGTAGGTATATAAGGGCGGAGATGGCAATAAGGGCAGGGGCGGATATTGTTGTTGAAGGACCTCCGATGGGAATTATGGGTTCTGGGCAATATATGCAGTGTTTAATTAAGATGTTTTACAACTTAAATGCAGATATCATTCCAAGGGGTTATATTCCAGAAAAGACAATGGAAAAGGTTATTGATTGCATAAATAAAAACTATCACATATCTCCAAAGCCATATAAAATAATATGCATTGAGACGGGGGAGATTCTTGGGGAGAAGTTGGAGATAGATAACTACGTTATCGCCTCAATGTCGAAGACAATTTATAGGTTAAATAAATTGGGGGAAATTAATTTCAACCCAAAATTTGTGTTCGTTGAGAGGTTAGAAGGAATTAGCGGCACAAAGATAAGGGAGTATATATTTAGCGGAGATTTTGAAAATGCTAAGGAAATGCTTCCTCCAACGACATTAGAAATCCTCAAAAAATATTATGACAAAGGAAAACTAAAAGACATTATTTTAAGTAGGTTTGAAGACAGAATCCTTGAAACTGCTAACGAATTTGAATTGGAAAAATACCTTCCAGAAAAAATAGCGAGAGAGTTGGAAAAGAAAAGGCCTTACAAAAGTTTGGATGAGATTAGAGAGGCTATACCTTATGGATTCTCAAGGCACAATAAGGAGAGAATATTATCAAAACTTGAGGCAAGAATAGAAAAGGACATTATCTCAGAATATGTCAAGAATTATCCTGCAAAGATTAGGATTCTGTATTATTCCAAATAAACAACATCACTTTTCCCATGCATTTTTAACCAATTAACAAGTTCTTCTGCATATTTTAACTTTTTCTGTTTTATCTCATCTGCTATCTCAATATCATTTTTTATATTTGGTCTGGAGTATTTGGTTACATAAATTCCAAAGTCCATTCCACATAAGATTATTTTTTTTGCCTCTAAATACTCTGCTAAAAAACAACATCTGTCCCCATCGGTAAATCCGCCGTAGTTTATTAGGTTTAATTTTAATTGCTCAAAGTTTGGTATTTGGGTGCTTCCAATGATGTTTTTTAATATTTTTGCATGTTTTTTTATCTTTTCTATATTATCCCCATGTGCATGAACCACAACAATGGCTCCTTTTTTATTTGCTTCAATTATGCTGTTTATGTCTCCATCCAAATCAGAGATTATTATATTTGGGATTATATTTTCCTCCAATAATGCCTTCGTTGCCCCATCTGCCGCTATAATTGGATTCTTTGTGTTTTTCTCCTTTATTATCTTTATGTGTTTTTTTAACGAAGGTCCAGCACCAAAAACATAAACTTCCTTTCCATTTATGAGTTCTTTTACTTCTTCAATGTCTATGTTGTTTTTCTCTTTTTTTATTATTTCATTTAGTATCCTTGCACTTTCAACGTCTTTTTCTTTATCAAATCCAAAATCATCCATAATTTTGTTGTAAAACTCTTTCCAAGTTTCCATATTCATAGTATCACAATTTTTGTTTTTTTAAACTTATTCATAAATCTCATTAACCATCTTACTGTACAACATCACTGAAACTACAACAATTATTAAAGTAATTAGTGAAAGGACAATGACATCTTGATAGATGTTTGAAACTGGAATGTTATTTAATTCCAACAACCTAAAATCTTTAAGAATTCTACCGGTAGGGAAGTAATTAACAAAAATCTTTGCCCAACTTGGCAATATTGTTTCTGGAATCACGATTCCCGAAAGAAAGAGTAGAGGCATTGAAGTTAAATAAATAATTGTATTTGTGCTTTTTGAACTTCCTGTTGTCATTGCTATACTTAGTCCTAAAGACATAGAAAATAAACATCCAATAAATATCAAAAACCATCCCCAAATACTTGGAATTATCGTCTCCCCAAAGACAATTTTTGAAAATAATAACCCGACAACTATACTAACAAATATTATTGCAAGGGATGATAAATATTTTCCAATTAAAAAATCCCATGAAGTTATTGGACTTGCTAAGACCCTTCTTAAAGTTCCTTTCTCAATCTCATCTAAGACGCTAAGTCCCACAATAAGCATGGCAGAGAATAAAAACTGGATTCCAATAAATGATGTTACATAAAATCCAATAGAGGAAGTTTTATGGTTTATGGTTTTTTCTTGAATTATTAGTGGTTTGTTGCTTGCAGTTATATATTCTTTTATATTGGCTACTGAAAGATTATTTGAGAAGTTTGTAAATTTTGCTAATGTCTCATTGTTCATGAATTTATCAATATATTGCATTTGCATTTCCATTGATTTGTTTTTAATCTCTTCCTCAACTTGTATAAAAAACTCCCTAACAATCCCCCTAACCAATTGATACTTCTGCGGGTCTGTTTCATCATAATAAATGTATACAACCCCTTGCCTTCCAGAGGTTATGTTTTTTCCAAAATCTTCTTGAAATACAATAAATGCATCTATTTTTCCATTATTTAGGGCGTTTAAACCATTATCCGTTGAGTTATAAACCTTTACATTAAATAACTTATGATTTTTGTATGTTATATTGCCCATTACATCAACTAAGTGTTTTGATAGCTCATCTTTATAAAAAACCCCAACATCAACTTCGACATCTTTACTGTTTCCGAATATTCCTCCCAACAAAACCATCCACATTATTGGAAAGATAAATACCCAAAATATGACCATTTTTTCTCTATATATCTCTTTTATATCCTTCTTTATTATTCCTATAATTGCCCTAATTCTCATTGCATTCACCAACAATCTTCAAAAATGCATCTTCAAGAGTTACCTCCTTAATATATAGATGCCTTATTTTTGAGTTGTATTTTGTGAGTGTCTCGACAATTTTTGGGAGAGATTCATTAACATCATCCACATAAACCTTTGCAAGATTTTCTTTAACAGTTATCTCAAAACTCAATTTATCCAATCCATTTAAAACCCCCTCAACTTCTATAACATTCTTTACCCCAACTAATTTTTTGAGTTCTTTTACAGAGCCAACTGCAACAATCTTTCCGTTGTTTATAATCCCCACTCTATCAATAATTCCTTCTGCCTCTTCAATGTGGTGGGTAGATAATATTATCGTTTTTCCCTCATCTCTAAGTTCCTTGAGGAGATTCCACAACTCCTTTCTTGAAGAGACATCTAAGCCCGTTGATGGCTCATCCAAAATTAGAATTTTTGGATTGTGGATTAATGATATTGCTAAATTCAGCCTTTTCTTATAACCGCCGCTTAAATCTTTGGCTTTTTTATCTTTTGGAAGTTTAAAGATATTTATAAGTTCTTCAACCCTTTCATAAGGTATATTATACAAATCAGCATAAAATTTTAGATTTTCCTCAACTGTCAATAACTCATAACTGATGTTTTCTTGTGGAGAGTAGCCAATCAATGTTAAAACTTCTTTTGATAAATCTTTTCCGAATATTTTAATTTCTCCTTCGTTATATTTTATTCCTTCTGCAATAATCCTCATAAATGTTGTTTTCCTGCCCCATTTGGTCCTAAAAGTGCAAAAATCTCCCCTTCTTTTATTTTTAGACTTATTTCTTTTAAGACCTCAACATTTCCATAATATTTTTTGAGATTCTTTATTTCAATGGCATACATAATATATCCACCGTTTATTTAAAATTCATTTAAATCCTAATCTCCCCCTCAAAACTCCTTACAACAACATTGTCAACATATTTTTTTGCTATTTTTCCCAATTCAATTAACTCCTTAGGTTTTGGTGGATGAATCTTCTTAAACTCATCATCATAGGCATCTTTTGGTTCAAACTGCTGAATTGCATATAAATTACAATCCTTAACTGTCTTTGCTATTTCCTCAATATCCTCCTCACCCATAACAGTTGGGATAAATGTGGTTCTGCATTCAATAAAGATATTGTTCTTTTTGCAAATATCGATTATCTTTAAAATCTTCTCTTTTATATCTCCATCGTAGCCAGTTAGTTCTTTATATTTATCAAATCTACATTTAACATCTAAGGCAACATAATCAATTAAATTATTTTTTATAAGTTCTTCAATAACTTCTGGATGTGTTCCATTTGTATCAATCTTTACTGGAAATCCTTTGCTTTTTGCAAGTTTTGCCAATTCAATAACACCCTCTGGCTGTAGCGTTGGCTCTCCACCGCTTATAACAATCGCCTCTGCAAATAAAAAATCTATATCATTAAAAACTTCTTCAGCACTCATCTCATAAACATTTTTTGTTATATACTCATAGTTGTGGCAGTATTTGCACTTCATGTTGCAATCTGATAAAAATATAACTGCAGAGCATTTTTTTGGATAATCTATGGTTGATAACTCAACAATCCCGGAAACCTTTATTTTCATGTTCTCACCGAAACTTTTAGAAAAAGTAAATAAAAATGATGATACAACACATATGTGTAAAATTTATATAAATCTACACCCAAACAACTATAAAAATTTTGGTGATAAGATGCAGATTAAAATCCTTATAGACAACATTGCATATAAAAAATACCTTGCTCAACATGGTTTGTCAATAATAGTTGAAGGTAAAGAAAGAATTTTACTTGACACTGGACAGAGTCCATTAGTATTAGAGAAAAATTTGGAGATTATGGGGGAAGATGATAATTTTGATGCAATTATATTAAGCCATGGGCATTACGACCATGCAGATGGATTATCTTATTTTATAAACAAGGAAGATTTTAACTCTAAAATTATAATGCATCCTGATGCTTTATTGGATAAATATAGCGGCAATAAAAGAAGATACATTGGAATAAACAAGGAAATAAAGGAATTTTTAAAAAACTATTCCAATACGTTATTTGTTGAAGAACCATACAAACTGTCAAAAGATGTAATTATCTCTGGCTACATCCCAAGAAAAAACCATTATGAAATGGAAAAATTCTATACTTTAGTGAATGGGGAATTTAAGGAGGATTCTATAAATGACGACATGTTTTTAATTGTTGATGGAGTTGTTATTACTGGCTGTTCCCATAGTGGGATAATAAATGTTGTTGAATATGCCAAAACCCTCTCAAACATCCGTGGAGTTATTGGAGGATTCCATTTAGGTGGTGCATCTGAAAGATACATCAATGAGGTGAAAGAGTATTTCAAAAACCAAGATTTAGAGTTTATTATGCCCCTACACTGCACTGGGTTTGAGGCATCGAAAATTTTAAGTGATTTGGATAATTTTGTCTATGGGCATGTGGGAAAGATTATTGAACTTTAGAGTTTATCTTTTTTAATTCTTCCAAAGTATTTATATTTATAAATACCTTCTTTGTTTTATCTATCTCTTTAACATCCACATAAAGAGGAGACAAATACTCAATAAAACTTCGCATGGATAAATTTTTATTTGATGGATTTTTTAGCATTTTATCTAAAATTTCTAATGAAGAACGCATATACAATGAAAAAAGTGGCTCTATGTATCCATTTTCATCCATTGGAATTATGCAATTCTTTTTTTCCTTTTCTGCAATATCTATATACTTAATTAAATTGCCTATCGCATCCCTATTTATAAATGGCATATCGCATGGGAGGACTAAGACCCATTTCGCATTTAAAACCCTCATTCCAGATAGTATTCCCATTAATGGGCCTTTATTACTTTCTAAATCCCATGTTATTGTCTGCCGATATTTTTTGAAGAAATCTTTTTCTAAATTTTTTATATTCTCAGATTTTTCATTGTCATTTTTAAATACTACAACAAAAGGTATATCCATCTCATTTAATAAATTGACGGTATATTCAATCAAATATTTGCCATTAACAATCCTAAACGCCTTTTCCCCTTTCATTCTCCTTGCTTTTCCGCCAGATAATATAATACCCGAAATCATCGTATCACGATTTAATGAGATTTGTGTTTCTACTTTTGTTTATATTTAGCATAAACCATATAAGAATATGCTCTAATAAACTATTATGCAATCATAATAAAACCTTTAAGTAAGACCCTTAAAACACACATTAAAAATTACACAAAGTTCATGGTGAGGATTATGAGCATTATAGTCAAAAATTTAACAAAAAGATATGGTGAAAAGGTAGCATTAGATGATATTTCATTTGAGGCAAAGAAAGGAGAGATTTTGGGTGTTGTTGGAAGAAGTGGGGCGGGAAAAACAACATTAATTAGAATTTTGAGAGGAACTGAACCTTATGATGAAGGATATGTGGAAATTTGTGGAAGGAAGGACAACTTTAGGGAAATCACCGCAATACATTTGCAGAGAAACTTTGCCTTATGGGCTGAGCCAGCAATATACAACATAATAAGAAAACTCTATGCAATAAGGAACAATTCTGATGAATCTCTGCCTTTAGAGGATGAATGGGAAGAGTATGAGAAAGATGCATTAGAGATTATGAGATTGGTTGGATTAGAGCATAAAAAAGATGCATTCTCAAATATCTTAAGCGGAGGAGAGAAGCAGAGATTGATTTTAGGAAGACAGATAGCGAAGATATATGAAAGAGGAGATGGGGTTTTGCTATTAGATGAGCCAGCAACGATGGCATGTCCAGCATCAAAGCAGATGCTTTTAGATGTTATTAAAAATATAAGGGATAAGTTGGGAATTACCGTTATAATAACCTCCCACCTTCCAGAGATACATAAGTACTTGTGTGATAGGTGTATTTTGTTAGAAGAAGGGAAAATTAAGATGGGTGGAAATCCAGAGGAAGTTATAGAGGAATTCTTGAAGGATATGAAAGAACCCTACATTAGAAAAAGAAAACCATCAGAGAGAGATATCATAGAAGTAAAAAATGTATCAAAAAGATACTACGTTGTCTATGGTGGAGAAACACTAAACATGAAAAACGTCTCATTCTCTGTAAAAGAAGGGGAAATTTTATCCATCATAGGGCCAAGTGGGACGGGAAAATCTGTTCTTTTAAGGTTGTTGGCAGGAGTGGAGATGCCAAATGATGGAGATGTTATAGTTGATGGTATCAACTTGAAAGACTATGGATGGGAGAGAATACAGTTGAGAAGAAAAATTGGGATTATGCATCAGGAATTTTCTCTATCTCATTATGTGAAGGTTGAGGATTTGCTAAAATATAGACTTGGGATAAAAGGAGAGAAAGCCATAGCACACGCAAAATTAAAGGCAAAGGAACTTAACCTGTCTCAAAAGGTTGTTGATGGTTTGTATCAGTTAATTGATTTGCCTGAGGAGGAGATGAGGAATAAATTGGAAAAGTTAGGTTTAAGTGAAAATATTATCAAACTCCTATTCCCAGCAATTGTGGATGAATTTAAGCCAAAAGAGGTTTTAGATGCATTGGACTTGCCAAATAAGATTCTACAAAAAACTCCAGGTCAGTTGAGTGGTGGGGAAAGAGTTAGGGTCGCTATGACATTACAATTGATAACAAAACCAAAAATCCTCTTATTAGATGAGCCGTTTGGAGATTTGGATCCAATAACATTGAGAGATGTTGCAAACTACTTAAAGAAGATAAATGATACATTTGGAACAACAATCGTTCTCATCTCCCACCATGTTGAATTGATAAAAGAGATTAGTGATAGGGCAATATTGATTGATGAGGGAAGAATAATCCTTGAAGGTAATCCAGAAGAAGTTTGCGATGAATTTATAACAAGAAGTAACGCTAAATTCTTGAGTGGGACAAAATAGATTAAAAAATGTTTTAAAAAAATAATCAAATTTATTTTTTAATTATTGATTGGTGAAAACATGGATTTTAAAGATAAAAAATGTGAGATTTGCGGGAAAAAGGCAGAAACATTTATGTTTGGGAGATTTTTGTGTTTAGATGAAAAATGCATAGAAGAAGCGAGAAGATTGAGAGGAGGACCTGCAGGACATAAATTGAGGGTTATTGCAGTAGGTTCAACGAATCCAGTAAAAATTAAGGCAGTTGAGGAGGGGACGAGGAAGATTTTAGGAAGTGTTAATGCTGTTGGGGTTGATGTAGATAGTGGTGTCTCAAAACATCCTATTGGCTTTGAGGAAACCTATATAGGAGCATTGAATAGGGCTAAAAATGCACTCAATAAAGTAAATGCTTTGTATGGGGTAGGAATTGAGGCAGGTTTGATTGAGATTGATGGGCATTATTTGGATATCCATGTTTGTGTAGTTTTTGATGGGTTAACTGCGACAGTTGGAACATCCCAAGGCTTTGAGTATCCAAAGGAGGTTGTAGAGGGAATAAAGAAAGGCATTGAGGGAGGAGTTATTGCAGAGGAAATTTCGGGAGTTAAAGATATTGGAAAAAAGAACGGTTTAATTGGATACTTAACAGACGACAACATAACAAGGTTGGATTTGTGCAGGGATGCGGTAATAATGGCTATGATTCCACGAATGAGAAAAAATGCTGATTTATATGATTTACTCTAAAAATAAACCAAAAAATAAAACTTAAATAATATAAGAAATAAAAATAAAACGACAATAATAAAAATAATATCGGTGATGTAATATGAAAATCCTTGGTATAAGCGGTTCTCCAAGAAAGGAAGGAAATACAACTTTTCTTGTTAAAGAGGCGTTAAAGGCTGCAGAGGAGGAAGGTATAGAGACAGAGTTTATCAGCCTTGCTGAGAAGGAAATAAATCCATGTATAGCATGTAATGTTTGTAAAGAAACAGGAGAATGTGCTATATTAGATGATGTTGATGAAATATTGCAAAAAATGAAAGAGGCTGATGGTATTATTGTTGGTTCCCCTGTTTACTTTGGTGGGGTTACTGCCCAGTTAAAAATATTGATAGATAGGTCAAGACCATTGAGAAAAGGATTCCAGTTGAGTAATAAGGTTGGTGGCGCAATAGCAGTCGGAGCATCAAGAAACGGAGGGCAAGAAACAACAATCCAACAAATCCACAACTTCTTCCTTATTCATTCAATGATTGTCGTTGGAGATAAAGAACCAACAGCCCACTATGGAGGAACTGGTGTAGGTGCTGGTGTGGATGATTGCAAAAACGATGAAGATGGAATAGAAACTGCAAGAAACTTGGGTAAAAAGGTTGCTGAAGTTGTTAAATTAATTAAAAAATAAATTTAAATTATTTTACATCCATGAGATTTCCTCTTCCTCTTCAATATCCTCCAAATCTAAGGTAGTGGTTAAAAATTCCTCTGCCCATGGAGCGTATTTTGTAAATGAATAAACGATATCATCTTTGATCCAAAACATCGTAAAAACTGCAACTTTATTTATATATTTTTTAAATGACTTAATTTTGTTGTTGTATTCTATTACTCTTTTATCTTCTTGTTTTTTAGAGTATAGATTCGATTCTATGTGTTCTTTTGTAAATAAATCCTTTTTTATGAACATGGTTTTTATACCCTCATGTTTGGCAACCATAATGAAGTTCTTCCAATCACCCCCCTCCCATCTAATATTTGGAAAACTTTCTAAAATATCTGAAGTAGGATAAATCGAAAATCCCTCTTTTTTCAAAAAATCCTCAACTATTGTGATAAATTCCTCTAAATCCATAGTTTGTGGAACCCTCTTCATCTATTCAACCCCAGTAAAATTTTTAAAAGATAAAAACAACAAAAAATAACTAATATCTCTCAAATAACTTTAATAGTCCCTTTATTCTTTTGCTCACAATTAAATACCCACAAACGATGCCTATAATCGCTCCAGCAAGAACATCATAAGGATAATGCACACCCACATAAACCCTACTATATCCAACCAAAATTGCCCAAATTAAGAGAATCAAACCTATTTTTTTTGAGTAGGAATAGAAGAGCGTAGAGATAGTAAATGCTACTGTTGTATGCCCACTTGGGAATGATGGTTCATAGTCCTCATAGGATAGCAGATGAATATTTTTCAAAACCAAATATGGTCTTGGTTCATTTATTATATACTTTAATGAAAATGCTATTAAAAATGCCAATGTTAAGGCAATAAAAACCTTTTTTCCAAAATTCCTGTCTTTTAAAAATGATAATGCTAAAATTACTATTGCTATTGGATAGGCGGAATGCGTTATAATTGCCATGATTGTATCCAAAAACATATTGTAATGGGAATTTATAGCATAGAATAACTGAATATTAATTTTGTTTAAAGTTTCAATTAATATTGAATAATCAAGACGTCCCAAGATATTCCCAAAATAGGCTATTGCTAAAAACCTCGGCAACCTTCCAATAAAGGTACCAATGCTAAATGGTAACTTACTCATTTCAAAAATTCCCGCAAGCCATGCTATAACTTTATATGGGAGTGGTGTGAAACCAGCAAGAACAACACCCCAAAAACCATACTTATTAAAAAACTCCTCTCCTTTTGTTAAGTATTTCCCTCCAAACAACCTTGTAAATGCAGGATGCCCCAACCTATTCCCAAGGAAATGCCCAAATAAACCCCCAAAAAGAGAGCCGATTGTAGCAACTAATGCAGAAATTAATGGATTTAATCCAAACATCGATGCCCCCATTATGAATATATCCGGTGGAACTGGTTGAATAAATGCCTCTGTAAATGCGACCAAAAATATTCCCAAATAGCCATAATTATTAACAAGATACTCTGCAATTGCATATAAATCCATACAATCACCTTTAAATTAACTAAAAACTCCGAATAAAAAATAAAAAAGAATTATTCTTTAATAAATACCCTAAGTATGTCTGTCTGAGATACAACACCAACGGGATTTTCTTGATTATCAACAACCAATAAAGCAGAGACGTCAGCATGAACCATGATTTTCGCAGCGTCCTTAATATCATCATCCTCACGAATTTTAAGGATGTTTTTTGTTGCTATGTCTCCAATCTTTGTCTCAATCAATTCAAATAGTCCCTTACTAACAAATACATTAACTAAATCTCTATAACTTACAACACCTACAATTTTTCCGTCTTTTTCAACAAAAACTCTCCTAATCCCTTTATCATGCATAACTTTAAATGTCCCATACAAATTTTCATTTTCATCTACTTTGTATATATCTGGATTCATAATCTCTTTAACCTTCATAGTATCCCTCTATTTTCCACTTTTTAACGCTTTTTTATTATTTTGATTTTTTAGTTATTTTACTTTTTAATCTTCTCGATATACTTGCATTTTGGATAATTACTGCAACCTATGAACTCTCCATATTTTCCACGTCTCTTTACTAAATCTCCTCCACATTTTGGACATTTTCCAACAACCTCAACTTCTTTTTTAATCTTCTCAGTATATTTACATTTTGGATAATTCTCACACCCTAAGAACGCCCCATATATACCATTTTTAACTACCAATTTCCCTCCACATTTTGGACATGTTTTTTCTCCATTGCTTATACTTTCTTTTAAGTCCTCAATGTTTTCTTTTGGCATTTTTGATGGACATTCAGGATTTATGCAGAGTTTCTGCCCATCAATGCCTATAACTGGAAGCCCACAACTCTCGCAGGTTTCATTTAAAACCTTTATTCGTCCTTTTTTTGGTAGTGAGTAAGTTACATTGCATTCGGGATAATTTGTACATCCAACAAACCTACTATTTTTTGTTCTTATAATTACCAAATCTCCCCCGCATTTACACTTTCCAATGGTTTTTAATTTTTTGTTTGTGCTATCTATTTTGCTAACCAATTCTTTACCAATTTCTTTTTCTTTTTCTTTGAATTTGCTTAGTATTTCTTTTAGTTTATTTTCTGCTTCATTTAGAACCTCATCTTTTTTAATTTTACCATTCTGTATTAATTCAAGTTTCTCCTCCAAATCCCTTGTCATCTTTTCATCTATAATCTCTGGGCAGAATTTTTTCAACGTCTCTATAACTGCAATTCCTAAATCAGTTACTTTTAAAGAACCGTCTTCAACAACATAACCCCTGCTAATTAATTTGTCAATAATTTCAGCTCTTGTCGCCTTTGTGCCTAGCTTTCTGGCTTCGAGTTCTTTTATAATACTTGCAACAGTATATCTCTTTGGTGGTTTTGTTTCTTTCCTTTCTATGTTGATTTTTTCCACTTTTATTTTTTCATTTTTCTTTAATGGGGGCAATTCAACCTCATCAAACCTCGTGAAGTGATAAATCTCATGCCAACCTTCTTTAACTGTTCTTGAACCATTGAGTTTGAATTTCTCTCCTCCAATGTCAATGGTTACGTTGCAATACTCCCTCTCTGCATCATCCCAAAACGCCGCTAATGTCCTCCTTGCAATTAAATCGTATATCTTCTCCTCTTCCTCTGGTAATTTTTCCTTTGGAATATCAACGATATGTATTGCCGGGTGTGCTGGGTCATCTTTTTTCCCTTCAATTGGCTTTAGGTTTTCATTTAAAATCCTCTCTGCATACTTTCCATAATTGGGATGGTTTTTAATTATACTCAAAACATCTTCCAAATATTTCCTATCTTTTGGCAATTTTTGGGATGATGAACGAGGATACGAGACGATTCCTCTTTCATACAACCTCTGAGCAATGTCCTGCGTTTTTTTGGGGGAGAATTTATATATACTATGTGCCTCCCTCTGCAGAGTTCCTAAGTCAAATGGTGGGTTTGGCTTTATCTTCTTCTTTCTCTTTTTTACCCCAACAACAATGCCCTCTTTTATATCCTTTATTTTTTCATATACGTGATTTGCTTCTTTTTCATCCCAAAACTTTTCCTTTTCGTGGATTGCATTTAAATTATCTAACAAAGCACTTATTACCCAGTAAGGTTTTGGGACGAACTTTTTGATTTCCAATTCTCTATCAACTAAAAATGCCAATGCAGGACCTTGAACTCTTCCTGTGCTCATTGTTTTCCATCTCTTCACCGCCCTAATTGCCTCCATCAAAGCCCTTGAAACATTAATCCCAAAATACCAATCAACCTTATGCCTACTATCTCCCGCATCAACCAACCCAAAATCAATGGTATCTGGATTTTCATACGCTTTAATAATTTCCTTTTTTGTTAATGATGAGAATCTCATTCTTTTTGCATTAGTTTTTCCACAGCAGTAGTATAGAGCATGATAACCAATTAATTCCCCCTCAATATCCCAATCAGTTGCCACATAGAATTCATCCGCTTCTTTGGATAATTTTTTTAATGCTTTTATATAATTCTCTACGTATTTTTTCCCTTCCTCTATTGATGCTGGAACCCAATCGATGTCAAAAACAGGATATTCTCCAAATTTACCCTCTTTTTTCTCAACCAATGTAAAAAGATGCCCAACTGCACTTGCAGCTAAAATCTTTTTCCCATCCCTTTCTAATTCATAATAAGGCACACTGTATATGGATTTTTTCTTCGGTTTCCCTAATGCCTCTGCTATCTTTTTTGCAACAGATGGCTTTTCGCAAATTATCAATGCAACCATAGTTTCACTTTAAATTTGTTTTAAAAAATAAAGAATAAAAGAAGAAAAATTGATTAAATTATTTCTTTCAAAATCTTAGGAATGTCTGATATCTTTTTAGCAACATAAACTCCTGCCTCTTCCAATGCTTTCATCTTACTCTCTGCTGTTCCTTTACCTCCTTCAATAATAGCCCCTGCGTGTCCCATTCTTTTGCCTTCTGGTGCTGACTGCCCTGCTATATAACCAATAACTGGTTTTTTCATTTTTTTGACATACTCTGCTGCAATCTCCTCTGCACTACCTCCAATTTCCCCAATCATAACAACTGCATCTGTCTCATCATCTTTTTCAAACATTTCCAATATCTCAATATATCTAAGTCCAGTAACAGGATCTCCACCAATTCCAACGCATGTTGATTGCCCAAAGCCAGCATTGGTCATTTGGCTTGCTATCTCATAGGTTAAAGTTCCACTTCTTGAAACCATCCCTATATTTCCTTCTTTTAATATGTTCATTGGGATTATTCCCAATTTACCAACTTTAGGGGATGCAATCCCTGGAGTGTTGGGCCCTATAACCTTTGCCCCAACACTTTCAGCATAGTCAACAATATCTATTGCATCATGCACTGGAATGTGTTCTGTTATAATAACTATCAAATCCAAACCAGCATCTATTGCCTCATAAGATGCATCCTTTGCAAATGGTGCAGGAACAAAAATAACTGATGCATTTGCATCATGCTCATCAACTGTCTCACAGACGGTATCATAAACAGGTACACCATGAACTTCCATTCCTCCCTTACCAGGCGTAACTCCTGCAACTATGTTTGTTCCACATTCAAGCATTTTCTTTGTGTGGAAACTTCCCTGCTTTCCTGTGATTCCTTGCACTACTGTTCTTGTGTTTTCATCCAAAAGTATCATTATACCACCAAAAAACAACTTTTCCTAAAAATAAAGATGTTAAAAATAATATTTAAATGCAACGCAAACATTAAAAATAACTACCAACATATAAAAAATTGGATGATGACAGTTACCCCCACTGACCTTTATGGAATGAAGAAACCAGCACTGTCTGACATGGGTTAAAGTAAATGAAATCTTATTTTTATGATTTGCTTTTTTTCTGGTTTGTTTCTTATTTTAAAATTTTTTCTGGTTTCAGAGTGTATTGGGTATTTGTTACCTACTTTTGAAAAATTGCCGCTTTGTAAAACAACGATAAATGTATTCGAATATTATTGCTCCAAGAAACGTTGTTATTATCCCATAAAATATGTATTTATGGATTTGCCATTGATAGTAGAGGAGTGTTAAGAAAACCAGCAAAATTACATTGAAGCTCAATATTATAAGTTTTCTATTTCCACCAACTTCATCCACAAGGAGGTAATGTGAGAGAATAACAAATAGATAGATTATAATAAAAACTGCACTTGTTATTGAGGCTACTCCTTCCATATTAAATAAAAGTGCAAATAATATCCCCAAGGTAGATGTTATATACAAACCTTCCGTTGATTTAAACCATACTTTCCTTTCAAAGAACTTAGGCAATTCTCCATCCTTTGCTAATGAGTAAGCAACATTAGCGCCTCCGTATATGGTGGCATTCATAGCCGATGATATCGAGAACAGTGCCCCAATTGAAATAAGTATAAATCCCAAATTTCCCAAAAGTGGTTTTGCGGCTACTGCTAGTGCATTGTCTTTTGCTTTAATCAGTTCATCAATTGGGAGATTTCCAATGGCAGATAGTGCAACACCAACGTATACAACCATAACAAAAATTATACTTATGTATATTGCCAGTGGAACATTTCTTTCTGGTTCCTCAATATACTCTGAGGCATTTGTAATAACACCAAATCCCATATAAGAGAGAAAAAAGATTGCTGATGCATAAATTGTCCCCATTAATGAAGATTTGCTAAAACTTGGAGTGATTAAAGATGGATCTATTGTCAATAAACCAAAAAATATAAAGATTCCCAGTATTAAGAGTTTTACCAAAACAATATAAAATTCTGCTTTTCCAACAACTTTTGAACCAAAAAAATTTAATGCTGTAAAGAAAGAAACTATTCCAATTTCTGCAAGGGCAATAGTGAATGTGTTTTCGGGAATATGGAATAATGGAAGTGCATATCCAGCAAATCCTTTTGCAAATAAAGAGATGGAAATTACATAAGTAATCCAAAGCAATATGCTGAGAGTACCTGTGGCAATATTGTCCCCTATTGCTTTATGTATGAACGCTATAGGTCCTGCATTTGATATTATTTTTGAACTTAATTTTGCATAAGAGTACGCAACAAAAAGAGCATATACACCAGATAACAAAAATGTTTCTGGAAGGTTTCGTCCTGCAATTTCAGCACCAACACCAAAGATGGAAAATATACTTGCTCCAATCATTACACCAACAGCCATTGATACGGCTTCCCACAGGTTCAATTTTTTATATCTTGTTCTTTTTGGAGAATTCATAATTTTCACCATCTTAGAGTCCATAGTATTAGATAACTTACACCTAAGTTATGAATATATTACGCTATAAACGAATTGTATTTTGATGTAGGTTAAATTTTATGAAATTTTCAACATGTCAAAACTTCAACCTTAAGATTTAAATATTCTCGCGTATATATTTATTGTCTAAAACAACTCTCTTTTTAAAAATTATCAATCTAACAGGTGATTTTTATGGCTTTAAGATGTCCAATAGTTAGTGTTTTAGGGCATGTTGACCATGGTAAGACGTCATTACTTGACAAAATAAGAAAAACACGTGTAGCGAGTAGAGAAGCGGGAGGAATTACACAACATATTGGTGCAAGTGAGATACCAATTGATGTGATAAAGAAGGTGTGTGGAAACCTCTTACAAATGCTTAAAGCAGATTTAACAATTCCTGGTTTGTTGGTTATAGACACTCCCGGACATGAAGCATTCACATCTTTAAGGAAGAGAGGGGGGGCATTAGCAGATATTGCAATTTTGGTTGTTGATATAAACGAAGGTTTTAAGCCACAAACCATTGAGGCAGTTAATATATTGAGGCAATGTAAGACACCATTTGTTGTTGCAGCAAATAAAATCGATCTAATCCCAGGATGGAATTCAAAAGAAGGACCATTTGTCTTAAACTTTAATGAAAAGAACCAACATCCTAATGCATTGACAGAGTTTGAAATTAGGCTTTATGAGAATGTAATAAAACCGTTAAATGATATGGGTTTTAATGCAGATTTATTTACAAGGGTTGAGGACATAACAAAAACTGTATGTATAATCCCTGTTTCTGCTAAAACTGGGGAAGGGGTTCCAGATTTGTTAATGATGATTGCAGGTCTGGCACAGAGATTTTTAGAACAGAATTTGAATTTAAATGTGGAAGGACATGCAAAAGGAACGGTTTTGGAAGTTAAAGAAGAGAGAGGTTTAGGTAAAACAATCGACGCTATTATTTATGATGGAATTGCAAGGAAGGGGGAGTATTTAGTTGTTGGAGGTCCAGATGGAGTTGTTATATCGAAGATTAAGGCATTACTAAAACCAAAGCCATTGGATGAGATGAGGAATCCAAGGGATAAATTTAAACCAGTTAAGGAAGTCGTGGCAGCAGCAGGGGTTAAGATAGCAGCACCAAACTTAGAAAATGTCATTGCAGGTAGTCCTTTAAGAATAGTTCCAGAAGATAAAATAGAATTGGCAAAAGAAGAGATAATGAAAGAGATTGAAGAATCCACAATAGAAACTGATGATGAGGGAATTTTAATTAAAGCAGATACTCTTGGTTCACTTGAGGCTTTGGCAAATGAACTTAGAAAAATTGGGGTTAAGATTAAGAAGGCAGAGGTTGGAGAGATTTCAAAGAAAGATGTTATAGAGGTTGCATCATTTAAACAAGTAAATCCACTTTACGGGGCAATAGTTACCTTCAACACCAAAATATTGCCAGATGCTAAAAGAGAAATTGAGAAGTATGGTATAAAACTATTTGAAGGTAACATCATCTACAAACTTGTTGAAGATTATGAGGAGTGGTTAAAAGCAGAACTTGAGAAAATGAAATCAGATGAACTATCAAAATTGACAAAACCTGCAGTGATTAAACTACTTCCTGGATGTATATTCAGGCAAAAGAATCCTGCAATCTGTGGAGTTGAAGTGATTTATGGAACTTTAGGGGTTGGGGTTCCACTTATGAGGGATGATGGTAAAAGATTGGGAATTGTAAAGGAAATCCAGGATAAAGGGGAAAGTGTAAAGGAGGTAAAGGTTGGAGCACAGGTTTCTATATCCATAGATGGAAATGTTATCCTTGGAAGGTATATAAAAGAGAATGACATCATGTACGTTGAAATTCCAGAAAATGAAGTCAGAAAACTCTACCACGAACATATAAATGAACTTAGAGGAGATGAGCAAGAGGCACTTTACAGATACATGGAATTAAAGCAGAAATTGGAAAACAACCCATTCTGGGGCAGATAATCCTGTTGTATCCCGAAATTATTTCGCCATAATTTTTCATACGCTAATCACCTCCTTATCACACTCTACACCGTAATAAACTTCATAAGGAGTTTTAAAATTAAGAGAACGATGTGGTTTTACTCGATTATGCCAATCTACGAACTTTTCTAAACTATTGAACATATATAATCGATATTCAATTTCTCTATTTATCCTTTCAACTTTTCCTATTTGGGGACGTCTAACAGAGGTTCTTATATGCAAAATCCGATTTTCCAGTAGAAACTTCTGGAATTTAGACACTCCCCCCTTGCAGGAACGAATTGAGTTCCATTATCGGTTAATATCTTTTTAGATTTCCCATACTTTTTAAAACATTCCTTTAAAGCAGAAATTACAACGTCTGATGTCGCTTCTTCATACAACTTAGCATGTAAGATATATCTACTATGGTCGTCTATTATTAGCAGTAGGTAATATCTAATTTTACTAATATCTACTATTTTAAAATCCATATGCATAGTTCGTTAGGTTTTAAGGCGTTGAATCGCTTTGGCTTCTTTTTCTTTTTCTTCTTTCGTGGTTGTGTTATGCCCATCTCTTTTAGTATAGTATATATACGATTATGTGGATATGTATATTATGTCTACGTTCTATATACTTCTCTAAATGAACGGGACTCGTTATCTTACATTTCGGCAAAGCATTTAAGACCAATTCGATAGTTTCTTTATCTATGTTCCTTGGCTTCTCCTCTACTTTTTAATTCGGGAATTCTTCCAGTTTCCCGATACTCTCTCCATATCTGCTGAACCCTACGTTCGGATATATTTAGTTTCTTTGCCATAACTTTCGTTTTCTTTCCATCTAATTATTTTTCGAATTTTCTTCTGGTTTAATTTCACCCCTCTCATATTTTTATGGGTGTTATCATTCGAATATTATAATATCATGTGCGAAATAATTTCGGGATACCACAGAGTAATTAAATTTTTAGAAGGTGAAAATTATGATTTTAGAATTAAATGGACTTCATGCTGGGTTAAGATTCTCTTCTGCACACATTGTTTTTGGTCATGAAACATGTGGAGTTATTCATGGGCATTCTTACTATGTGGATGTTAGAATTTGTGGAGAGCCAAGTGGAGAGTTTGGATTTGTGTGTGATTTTAAAACCATAAAATCTATTGTGAAAGAGATATGCGAAACATTAGACCACAAACTGATGCTACCAAAAAATCATCCGCAGGTAGAGTATAAGATAAATAACGAATCAATATATTTTAAATACTGTGGAAAAGGGAAAATTAAAGAATATATGGTTCCATTAGAGGATGTAGTATTGCTGCCTCTGAAATCCACAACTGCTGAAGAGTTGTCCCAATTTTTTTCAAAGTGCATAGTTGATAAATTAAGGGATATGGGGCTAATGGATAATATTAAATGGGTTGAGGTTGTAGTAAATGAAGGTATTGGTCAAGGGGCATGTTATAGATTGGGGTACAAATAACAATTAAGTTGATCGTTTGCGTTATTTTATTATTCAAAATTATCTATTTTATTGTTTTTTTTGAAAATTTTAGGTATGTATTTTATATTTGCAACGATTATACCAAATTACTTAAGATTTAAAGACAATAGTTTGTTTAGATTACTGATAGTGTGATTTAACAATATTAACTTTAAAACCAAAAATAGAAATATGTAGTGCTTGAATAACTCGTTAAAAAACGGTGAAACCTCCATGCTAGCAGCACTTAATAATATACTCACTAATTCTATAAATAGTTTAGGATTTAACTGTTCGGAGGAGTTATCTAAGTTCGCACAGGTTAGAACACTAACGCCAATAAAAACTATCAAAGCATTTTCAGAGTATGTCTCGGGAATTCACAGAACGACTATCGTTAAAAAACCTACAAAAAACTATCAGAAAATGAGTTTTGTTTGTATACTCAACTATCCAACCTTCCCGATATTTTTTGATGACAATAGATTTAAATACACTGCAATAATCGATTCAACGCTACTAAGGAGA
>NZ_AGJL01000028.1 GCF_000243455.1 Methanotorris formicicus Mc-S-70
CGATGTAGTTATATCGAATATGACAACTANAACCTTTTTTACTCCATCTCCTTAGTAGCGTTGAATCGATTATTGCAGTGTATTTAAATCTATTGTCATCAAAAATATCGGGAAGGTTGGATAGTTGAGTATACAAACAAAACTCATTTTCTGATAGTTTTTTGTAGGTTTTTTAACGATAGTCGTTCTGTGAATTCCCGAGACATACTCTGAAAATGCTTTGATAGTTTTTATTGGCGTTAGTGTTCTAACTTGTGCGAACTTAGATAACTCCTCCGAACAGTTAAATCCTAAACTATTTATAGAATTAGTGAGTATATTATTAAGTGCTGCTAGCATGGAGGTTTCACCGTTTTTTAACGAGTTATTTAAGTACTACCTATTTCTATTTTTGGTCTTAATTTTAATAGTGTTAAATCACACTATCAGTAATAAAATTTACTTTTTTTATGTCAATGCAAACAAATCAAAACCTTTATGTATTTTGATATTACATAATTCTATAAATATATTACGATAGAAATATTATAAAATATTTTAGATTATTTTTTATGTATAATTTTAAGTTTAATAATACCTCATTTGGTGAAAAATAATGACACCTTTTAATTCAAATTTCAATGAATCTCAAGCAAATAATATCAATATTATCAACAGATTATCCAATTCAGATGATTGGAAAGACAGATCTACTGCGGCATTGTTGTTCTCCAAGGTTGATGATGTAAATGAATTGCGTAGTGGAGTGGAGTGTATGATAATGTTACTCCATGATAAAAATCTAATTGTAAGGGCAAATATGATTCGTTCTCTTAGAAAATTAATGCCAAAATACTCTCACATATTAAAACCACTAATCCCAAGTATTTATATCTTGGCAAATTTTGAGAATAAAAGCATTTCAAGATGTGCAAAGTCTCTACTAAGCATGATTCCTCCCCAAATAATAAAGAAAAGGGTTGTTGAACTTACTAACAACCTATATTCAGAAAATGGTTTAGATAGGGTTGAAGCAATTTGGGGATTGTTTGCAATTTCAACAATTTCGCCAGAATATGTTAGAGATTCGTTGCCCGAACTTCTAACCTTATCCATATATGAAGAATATGAACTGCTAAGAATATGTTCTATCGCTCTTCTTGAAGAGTTAGACAACAAAGAAACAAAATTAATTTTTAATAGAAAAAATATGTTATTATTTTGTGGAATTAAAAGTAAATACAATTTAAATAGCCAAAATTCCGAAGAAATTGCATGTGTTCTTATGAAGATGTATTTTAGCACATTAAAAAGTGAGGATTTAGAAAAGGTTTTGGAATTTTTAAACCATAATGATTATATGATTAAGTTGTTGTCGGTGGCTATTATTGGTAAGAATGCCAATACTTTAATAGCATTGTGTGATACCGAAGAAATTGAAAGAATTTTAATGAAATTGATTGAAAACTTAAACAGTTCATATACAACCATAAAGGCAATTTCACTGTTGTCATTTGCGAGAATTTTATCATATATGTCAAATAGTAAATACACTTCAAAATTCTTAGAGGGTGCAAAGACATTCCTCAAAGAAAATTTTATTTTGAAGGCCTGTGCATTGGGGGCTTTAAGCCTAACCTATAAAAAATGCAAAGCAGCAGATTTTAGATATAAGATCAAAAAATTGGTTGAAGATGTTGACATGGGGGAGGTGATAAAGGAGCATCTTTTATGCTATTTTATGGGAATTTCACTGCTCATAAAGTTATATGGGGAAGATGTATTCAATATTTTAAATTCATGCATACATCCATGTGTTGATGATAAATTTATTGAAAATTTAAAACAAAAAAATCCATCAAAATACAAGTTCATATTTAAAGAATTAAAAAATGGACTAAATAGTAGTAATTGGATATGTCGCAATGTAAGTGTTAAACTCATGGGGAATATGGCATGTTTATTCCCCAATTTTGTGAATCTCTACACCCTTTTAATAAAAAATCATCTTCTTACAGACAACATGTGGATAACAAGATTGACATCAGTTTGGGTTTTAAGAGTTATAAATCATTTGGATGAATTGAACTTCTCAAAAAAGGATTATTTGGATATTTTAGAGTATGTTGATGATTACTATTGGGAAGTTAGATTTGAGTATATTATGTTCTATATTGAATTGTTAAACAAACATCCCGAAATTCTTAAAGATGAGAAGTTAAAAAATGCTCTAATATCATCAATTACAACCAAATACCTAATCGATAAAAGCCACATCATAAGAAAAATGTGCAAATTTATCCTACAAAAAATTCCTGAAATGGGGGAAATCTTAGAGTATTTTAATAAAAATTACAATGAAAAACTCAAAATTCTTCAGAGTATGATTGAAAATCCTATGTTAAGAAAAAGTGCATTCATGAGATTAAAAACAATATTGAAGAGAGGAATAAAGGATAACAATGAGGAACTAATAAACAGAGTGTTGGAGTTCATCAATGGCAAATATTACAAAGAAATGGCTTATATTCTTCATGAATTGGTGTTATTATACAATAAACATGAGATTGCAAAAGAAATAGTTGATACAATAAAATCAAAACATCCTGGAATCGTTAAATACCGTGAAGATATTCTATTTACATTGTTGGGAGAATTATTGGTAATTCAGCGAAAAAATGCCTTAAAGGAATTGAAAGATTATACTACTGTTGGATTTCCAATATCTAAAACAATTCTGTATAGATTAAAAAAGATGGTTGTATATGATGTTGTAGATGAGGATATAATACAACTTACAATAAAAATACTTGAAAAAGTTGGAGATGAGGAGGCTAAACAACTAATTAAAGAAAGAAAAGAAATTATATCTGGAATTAGAGAGTATACGTTAAGTTTAAGTGAAATACTTCAAAGAAACAAAAATTGGAGAGACGTTTATGCTCTAATAGAACACACCCCAGAAGAGTACATCACACACTTAGAAAATGATAGTTTACTAAATCTAATAAATCTTTTACGTGAAGATGATGGTATTTTGCTAAAGATTAGGGTAATGGACTCGTTGCTCCAACTTATTGAAGAAGAAAATCCAAACATCATGAATTTTATTGATAACAATTATAATGCTATATTCAACACAATTCATGAACTAATAAATCATAGATATTTCATGGTATCAAAAAATTCTGAGAGACTGATGAGATTACTATTGATTAAAAAACCTTCTTTATTCAATAGATGGATACTATCAAAAACTGATATTAACAACTACATCCCAACAATAAAAAAGTTTTTAAATGATACACATCCAACAATTAAAATGGAAATGCTAAATGTTGTGGAGCATTTATTAAATTTGGGATATGAAGGTGTAAATACGTTACTACCAGAACTGTTAAACTTAATTGACGATGAAAAATGGGCTGTAAAAAGAAGATTAATATCAATAATACCAAAATTAACTATTAAAGATGAAGACATTGACAATATAATATGCAAATGTATAGATGCATTAGAAAAATGTGAAAATGACTTTGTAATGTATATATTAAGGTTATTGAACCAACTACCGCCATCAAAAAGATATGCTGAAGATGTGGTAAATACCTTAAATAAATTTATAGATAATTGTGATTTTGATGATATAACCAACAGTATTTTGGAAAAATATAACAATATCATAAAAGGTGAAAATAATGATTGATGTACACATACATGCAGACACAAGACCTTATGAGGATTTTGAGATGATGGCATTATGTATGGATGGAGCAATAACATTGGCTCATGACCCATTTGAAATGAAATCCTCTGACGTATGGGTTTCCCATGTTGAGAGGTTAATCAGTAACGATGTAAAGAGAGCAAAGGAAAATGGATTGAGGTTATTTGTGTGTGTTGGTGTTCATCCAAGGGCAATACCAAATGACTATGAAAATGCCATTGAAAAGATAAAGGACTTTGTTAAAAATGATGTTGTTGTTGGAATTGGGGAGATTGGATTAGAAAAGGCAACAAAGGAAGAAAAGGATGTGTTTACAAAGCAGTTGTTGTTGGCAAAAGCGTTAGATTTACCTGCAGTAGTTCATACCCCAAGAAGAAATAAGGAAGAGGTAACAAAAATTATCATGGAGGAAATAAACACCCTTAACTTAAACAATGAAAAGATTGTTATCGACCACTGCAACAAAAATACTGTAAAGGATGTTCTTGATATTGGATGTTATGCAGGATTAACCATCCAACCAAGCAAATTAACTCCAATGGAGGCTGTTGAGATTGTTAAGGAATTTGGTGGAGAAAGGATTTTGTTGGATAGCGATTCTTCCTCAGCCCCATCTGATATATTAAGTGTACCAAAAACGGTGTTAAAGATGAGGTTAAATAATATTGATAAAGAAATTATAAATCTTGTTTCACATGAAAATGCAAAAAAATTCTTCAATTTGAGGATATAATTTTTATTATGTGGTGATATAATGAAGAAGTTATATATTGCCGTGGGTTTTATATTTATTTTAATATTTGCTCTAATAGTTGGGGGAATTGTGGTACTTTTTTCAGATTTTGATTTTAGTGGTGGTAATATTGCTGTAATAAATATAGATGGTCCAATAATTTTAAAATCTGACGATTCTGGGATTTTTGGACGTAAGGAAATGAGTGCATTAGATTACATTGATTTACTTGATAGGGCTGAAAAAGACAAGAACATAAAAGCCGTTCTTTTAAAAATCAACTCTCCTGGAGGAGAGGTTATAGCAAGTGAGAAACTTGCAAGGAAGGTAAAGGAAGTTGCAGAAAAAAAGCCAGTTGTGGCTTACATAGAAACCATTGGAGCATCTGGGGCATATATGGCTGCATGTCCAGCAGATTATATTGTTGCAGAGAAACACTCAATTGTTGGGAGTATTGGGGTTAAAATGGAGATTCTGCATTATTATGGCTTAATGGAAAAATTGGGTATCAATACAACAGTAATAAAGGCAGGGAAGTATAAGGATATTGCTTCACCATACAGACCAATGACAGAGGAGGAGAGGAGGTATTTAGAAAAGATGATAAACGAAACATATATGGACTTTGTAATGTGGGTTGCAGAGAATAGGAACTTAAGTATAAATAAGACATTAAAAATTGCAGATGGGAAGATATATATGGGAAGTGATGCTAAAAAAGTTGGTTTAGTTGATGAGGTTGGGACAGAGGAGGATGCCATCAACATAACTGCAAAATTGGCAAACATAACAACCCCAAAAGTTGTTGAATACAAAAGTGAGGACTTTGGATTATTTAATGTGCTTTATAGTTTTGGTTATGGAATTGGAAAGGGATTGGGCGAAATTTTAGTAAAAACAGATTTACCATACAAAACATACATTATGGATTAATGGGGGGAGTTGATGAAGAAAATAACGCTCTTGGAAATTTTGGTTGTTGTGGCAATACTCACAACAACCCTTGCAGTAGGATATAAGTTCTTGAAAGGCAACAACACCGAGTTTAGTGGAGATGAGATGTATAAGTGTGCATGGATTGCAGATAAGATTATGGCGAAGGGTTTTCCACTGTATGCGGAAATAGAGGGGAGATGGACGTCATCAAATGAAAATTTTAAGGGCAGGGTTTTGGTTACTGGGTCAAGTGGAGGTACTTTATTTGCAATATACAAAAACCAAACAATAACTATAGGGGGTAAATTGGCGTCAAAAGAAGATATAGCAGCAAACAAGATAAAACTAATGCCGTTGGGCAATACTATAATAAAATATGAACTGGAACCTATAAATGCATCTTCGTTTAAAAATCTGAAGGATAGAATAAAAATTCCAAAGAATCTAACAATTTTGGATGTTTATGTTTATGGGGTATTTGGTGTTGATTCAAAAACTTACTCCCCATCTGAACAACAGAGAATAAAAAATTACTTATCCACAAATTTACCGTATGCTTATGTATACTTTACCTATGGTGGAGCATTTTTTAATGGTAAATTGGATCTGAATTATTTGGATTATTTGGATAACTTAATGAAACCAGAAAACATAACAACATCAAGGTTGGATGTTTATGTTGTTGTCAATGAAACCACAAACCAGATAAATAAAAAAGAATTAAAATTTAATAACGTAAGGCTGATAACATGGTCTTAAAAGATTTTAGATTGGATATAGACCAATTAGAAATAAAGCCTAATCATATCTTTTTGTTTTTAATTTGTTTGTTTTTGATAGTTTCTAAGGTTTCAATAACAACGTCAATTTTGGTCCTACTTTTGTCAATATTTTTTTATATTTCCTTTGAAGTTGGTGAGAAATGGGGGGAATTTGATATTAAAAAAGATTACCACAATATTGGATATAAAATCGGGATATTTTTTATCCTAATTGGGGTTATTTTTACGATTCTTGATTTGATTTGGGTCAGGGGAGTTCCTTTGTTTGAACCTGCATCAAGAAGGTTTTTGAATGTTCAATTTACTATGCTCTCCCATCTCCTTCCACTTGGATGGGCAATAGTCATAAGTTCTTCAAAACTAAATGGAATCTTTAAAAATACACAATCTACAATAAATATAAAGAAGATAATTATTTATTCTTTAATATTTTCAATGTTCATAGGACTTTTGGGTTATAGAACACAGATTATGGTTTTACTATTAGCAACTGCATTTAGTATGTATTATTCAAACAAAATAAAAACAAGAGATGTTTTATTGCTATTTTTGCTTATATTTTTGGTTTTATTTGGCTTCTCATTTTTTAGGTTGTATGTCCTTGGCGTTGAAGGAAATCCCATAACCTCAAGAATAAACCTAACCATGAGTATCTTAGACATCCTAATCCAAAACTACGCAGGTTATTTTAGTGGGGTTATCCATACATCAATCTTCTCATCTTGGAATTTGATTCCAGGACCTTCAAGTGGACCAAGAACGATAATTGCAAATAGTATTGGTGTTAGTGGAGTTACAATAACGCCAACAATCTTTGGCGCTGTTGTAATGGATTATGGTATTTTAGGACTTGTCTCATACTTTGGAATCCTTGGTATAGTTATGGGGTTTTGCTATAAGGTAGCAAAAAGAGTTAAAGGTGTTTGTTTAGGATTTTACTCCATAATGGTTGCATATTTACTTGTTGGAATTGAAACTGGTATCTTAGATTTTGAAGTGGTTTTGTTCTATGTGATTGGGTTTTTGTTGTGCTTAAAAGAGATAATTAGAAATAAGATATCAATTTTAAATAGATTTAATTTTTAATTATAAGTTCTTTGACAACAGTTTCCTTTAACTCATCAAGTCCAATATCCTTATCTGCAGATATTTTTATTATTTTATAATCTTTAAGTTTCTCTTCAATCTCCCTCAATTTCTCCTCATCAGTTAAATCAATTTTGTTTATTGCAACAATTATTGGCACCTTAAATAAATCACTAACCTCTTTTAATAGGTTTAGTTGCTCCCCTATGCTATACCCGCAATATTCACTTGGATCTAAGACAAACAATATCATGTTTGCCAAATAATTCAATGCAAGAACTGCCTGCAATTCAATGTCATTCCTCTCATACAATGGTCTATCCAAAACTCCTGGTGTGTCAACAACCTGAATATCCTCTCCAATGTAACCAACATTTAGTCCCTTTGTTGTGAAAGGATAGGCGTTAATTTCTGGTTCAGCAGTGGTTAATTTTCTTAAAAGTGTTGATTTTCCAACGTTTGGATATCCAGCAATAACCAACGTTGGTAATTCCTTCACTGTTGGAAGGTTTTTTAATTTCTCCCTTGCAACAGCAAGAAATGCCAAGTTAGGATAAATCTGCTTTAATATGGATGCAGTTCTTCCAACAAATTCCTTCCTATATTTTGATGCTTCTGCTGGTACCTTTGCCTTTCTTGCCTTTTTTGCATAATCATTCCCAAGTTTTTTCACAAGTTCTGATGCCCACTTCACCGCTCCAAGTGATTTTTTAAATTCATCAATTCCAACCATAACCTCTACGAGTTCTTTGTAAAATGGCTTTAATCTATCTATTGAAGGCGTTTTATCTATAATTTTTAATAGATTATCTGAAACTACTGAAGATATTGTCCTAATCTTTTGTTCCTCAATTGTTCTTGATTTAGGTAATCTTGGAATACCTATCAATGTGGTTCTTAATTCATTTGCTACTTTCTCGCTCCTTCTATGGGCTTTGTCCATAAGTTCCTCTGGGGTTAAAATAGTAGGCATCTTTTTAAATGGATTTGCATCTCCTTTTTTTCTCATGTTAATCACCATTATAAATTTAATTTTTAATTGTATTAAAAATAGGACTGTTAAATTTTATTAATCCATTAAAAATAGGATTAGTTATTTTTTGTTTTGTTATTCTTATTTTATTATAACAACTCCACTATTCCCATCAACAACAACTCTATCTCCATTCTTTATCTTTTCTATATCAACCTTATCAACAAGCGGAATCTTTCCTAAAATAGCCCCAGTTGCTACGATTGGCTCGCATTCTTTGTTAATTATTCCTTTCAAAATCCCTCTTTTTGCAAGACCATAAATTACATAAGAACCAACAGTACTCCCCTTTCCATAAGGAAATACGAATATCTTATTTTTTAAACTTTCTCCATAGAGTTCACTATTCTTATCAATTATTATGCCTTCCTCATTGACTCCCCCTAAAAAAGAGAATGGTTCCTTTGATACAATCGCTATTCCTTCTGTGATTCCTTTTGATATACTTCTTCCTTTTAATTCCATACTATCCCTCAAAAACAAAAACAGATTAAAATCTAAAAAGCAAATTTATTTTTTGTATATGATGGCACTTAAGAACTTTTCGCAGTATTTGCATCTGATCTTTAATGGGTTTTTGCTTTCTATGATAAATTTCCCCTCAACGTTTTCCCTATTTGTTATACAATTTGGATTCGTGCATTTTAAAAGTCCCTCAATGTAATTTGGAATGTTGACTTTAAATTTCTCTACAACCACACCGTTTCTTATGATATTTATCGTTGCATCTGGAGCAATTAAGGCTATTTTATTTACATCATCTGAATCGAGTTCTAATCCCTCTATTTTTAAAATATCCTTTTTGCCCATTTTTTTTGAAGGAACATTCATAGCCAACATAATGGGCAAATCATCACTTATTTTTAAGATGTTGTAAACATCAAGTGCCTTTCCACTTTTGATGTGATCTATAACAGTGCCGTTTTGTATTGGCTTTACCTTCAGTTCTCTATTTTTCATGGCACACACCAATGAATTACGTAAAATAAAATCATAATGATAAAACTTTAAAATAAAAGTAGAAAGAAAAATTATTCTATCTCTTCTTCCCTAAGTTTTTTACCCAATGTTCTTGGGTGATATCTCTCCCTATCAGCATCTATCTGCTTCTCAACTGATATTAAAGCATTTTTTAAAACCTCAATGAAGTCCCATCTTTGTTTTTCTGATATGTATCCAACGTCTTCTCCTTCTGCCTCTAATCTCTTTGTCTTTGATAATTTTGGTGATGCATCTCCAACGTACAATTTATTTGGTGTTTTAACATACACAGTTATGTGGTAGTATGGTGTTCCTCCTTTATCATGCTCTCTCTTTATTGTTATCTTTATCCAGTGGATTCTTCCTGCATGTTTTACCATTTTTCTAACTTCTGTTGCAATTATTCTTTCTGCTAATATTCTCATATCTTCATCCAATGCCCCATGTATTTCAACTTCAATCATTGCTCCTTTCTTCAAGTCAGCAATATACTTCATTATATCCAATCTTGTTACAATTCCCCTCAATATTTTATTTTTAACTATTGGAACCCCCCTAATGTCATACTCTTGCATCAATTTTGCAACATCTGCAACTGAATCCTTTACATCCGCTGTTATTAATGGTGAACTCATTATTGACTTAACTGGCTGCTCCATTCTTGGGGTTTTCTCTCCTGAGTATTCCCCAACAGTCATTCTTCTTTTTGGTTTAAAAATCTTCTTTAAGATGTCATCTTCTGTAACAATACCTATTGGATTCTCTTCATCATCAACAACTATTAATCTTCCAACGTTGTGTTTTCTCATTAATGACCTCGCCTTACCAATGCTTTCATCTTCATGTATGGTTATTGGGTTTCTTGTCATAATTTTTGATGCTTCAACGTCCTTTAAGATTTTTGAGGTCGCTGCCCTCTTCATGATGTCGTAATCTGTTACAATCCCCACCAATTTACCTTTATCATCCACAATTGGTGCTGCCCTCTGCCCACTTTCAATTAACTCACAAACCGCATCCATCACTGGAGTGTCCTTGTGTATACAGTGTGGTTTAAACATTAACTCCCCAACATGCTCATGCACTGATGAGGCTAACAACAAATCGTGCATAGTTACTAAGTATAACTCCCCCCTCTCATCAACAACTACTAAGTTGTGGAAGTGGTTCTCTTCCATAATACCTATTGCTTTTGTTATTGGCGTGTCTGGTGTTACTGTAACTACTTCCTTTGTTGCTATCTCCATTACTGCTTCGTCTAACATATATCTCACCCTTTACTAAAATTTTATTTCTTCAATATATAATTTAGTTAAATTTCCGCTATTTAAACTTATCTCCAATTAAGATTGAAAAAAATGGATTTTTGAATTTTTACAACCTTATCGGTAAATTTCAATATCCATTTCTTTATTTTCTGCTCTTTATGTATTCAAGCATCCCTTTAAACATCCTAAGACCATCATCTGAACCAAGTATCTTCTCACTCGCCCTTTCTGGGTGTGGCATTAACAATACACAGTTTCCATTCTCATTGCAAACTCCTGCTATATTGTCTATTGAGCCATTTGGATTTGCATCCTCAGTAACTTCTCCATATTCATCGCAATATTTAAATACAACCATATCCTTCTTATACATCTCCTGCAAAGTGTCCTCATCGACATAGAATCTTCCTTCAGCGTGAGCAATTGGGATTTTCAAGACTTCTCCTTTTTTGTATTGGGATGTGAATGGTGTTTTGTTATTTTCTACTCTAATATATACCCACTTACAGATAAACTTTGGATTTAAGTTGTTTGTTAATGTTCCGTATGAAAATCCTGCCTCCAAACCAATCTGTGCCCCATTACAAATGCCCAAAACTGGTTTTCCTTCTTCAACCATCTTTCTTAAGGCATTTATTATAGGAGTTCTTGCACTAATCGCTCCTGCTCTTAAATAATCCCCATAGGAAAATCCTCCAGGAATTACCGCGCCATCATAATTATCCAAATTCTCCTCAGTGAACCAAACAATTTCTGGTTTTCCTCCTGCCAATTTGACAGCATGATAAACATCCATGTCACAATTAGTCCCCAAAAACTTCGTTATTGCTATCTTCATTCTTCCAACCCCTTAAATTTTAAGGGTTTTTTGTTGTTTTAAATGCTTTAAATTATATTTTGGCATAAAATTTTTTTGAAAGAATAACAAATCACTAAATTCTAAATAAATATTCTTATTCTAATTCAGATGAAATTACATTTAGGAATTCTCTTGTCAATATATTCATTTTTTCTGTTCTATTGGCAAGTTCTATTATCTTTTCCCTTAGCCTCTCTTCATCACATTTTTTAATATCTCTTGCTTTTATGGTTTTTCTATTTTCTGCCTTTGCATTTTCCTCTGCAGTTTTTGTGGTAATTGCAATAATCTCTTCTAAGATATTTGCAAGTTCCTCTACAGCCTCAGATGAGATGTTTAGGTCTGTGTGTTTTTTCATAATTCTTTTAATAGTTCCTTTTGGTATCAAAGTAAAACCTCCAACTTAATTTTCAATGGAATATATGTCTTATGTTATATATTAATTGCTATGTTATTCTGAAAACACTTTAGACATGCATCCTGCAATTAAGCCAGCGATGGCATCGTCTAAAAATATATATCCTTTTTCATCAAGGATTCCAACAATACCTGGTTTTTTTGCATCATACCATCTAAAGTTAAATATTGCTCTTGTCCCTGCAATCTCATTTGCTATTGCCATACCAATAACTTCATCTACATATATGTAATTGGGATCTTCATCATAATTAAATGGAAGATTGCCTTTTTTTCCTTCTTCTTCCAACTTTATCGCCGCTATTAGTAAAGTAGAGACGTTTGGGTTATTTAATTCCTTTGTTATTATTTCTTTTAGTTTTTTCTTAATGGTTTCCTTTTCGTCGTCTCTACAAATGCAAAGTTCCATTCCAGAACCAACCAAATCCTCCAAAGTTATTCCAAAATTTTCAAGGATTTTTAATATTTCCATTTTTATCCCTCATGCTTAACACTATCCAACATAATTTAGGAGCATTTTTCCTTTTTCATTTATTTTTATGTATTTTGATCTTCCTATTTTTTCTGGTTTTTCTATTAATTCCCATTCTAAGAGTTTTTCAACAACATTCTTGCTTATCCAAACCAAATCACTTTGTTTTGTGGAATTATTGGAATCCATACTCTTTTTTCTCCAATTCATAAGTTTTTTTAAATCATCCTTATCTGCACCAACAATCTTATTTAACTTCACAACTAAATCCCTCATTCTCTTAATGTCAGAATCCCTAACATAATCCTTTCTATCCACGACCTCAATCAATTTTCTTATACTCTCATTGTCATTAATGTTCGCTCTTAAAAAATCCTCTTTTGTTAAAATACTAAGTTCTTTTATGGATAGACCATCATCTCCTGCCCGTCCAATAAATTTTAAAAAAATTAACAACTCCTCTCTTGGAAGATTCACTTCAAAAGGATATATTAACTTAGCATCTACAACACCAAATGTTCTTGGTAGATAATGACAATTATATTTGCTTAAATATTCTTTTTTTAACACCTCTTTTTCTTCAGAAGATAAACTATCAGTTTTTGGAACTACATAATATGGAATTATTCTTGAATTATTTTTGTTTAATATCATTGCACAAGTTATTCCAGCAATACAACCAATTGTTGAGCCAGACGATACATTAATATAGAATTTAACATCCCCGTATTCTCTTCTCTCACATATTATAATAGATTTCATTTTTTGAACAATATCCTCCAAATCAAACAAATCTGCATATACTACTTCATAATTAATTCCTTTTTCTTTAAATCTTTTAATAATAATTTCTTTAAATGCTTTTCCAATTTCTGAGTCGGTATTTTCATTCATACAGATTAAATAAACCTTCTCAGCTCTCCTCATTATTGGAACTTCAGTAATTCTATCAACTTCATAACCCTGAACTGCAATATGAACCCCACCTCTAATTTTTTCCAAATCATTCACCATTTCATCACCCCAGTAAAAACAGTAATTATAGTAAGCTTACTTAGATAATGAGTAATATATAATTTTTGGTGTATATGCATTATTGTAAGGTTCAAAGGGTGGTTGGATGGGTTCTGCAAATGCCTTTATAATGGTTGGAGGACCAGATTTTCTACATAATGGAATTTACCCAACACACTGTCTAATTTTACATGAGAATGATAAGCCATGGTGGGTTTTAACCCCAATTTTTAGACTTCCAAATGAATGCAAGCTAAAAAACTGTGAAATTATAACTTGGATTCCAACTGTAGAGGGTATGCTTGAGGATGCATTACTAATGATAGGCATTTATGTGGTTAAAGATGAGGAGTTGGTTACTCTTGCCAACAAATTTTTCAAAAATAAAGAGAAGAACAAAATTTGGTTGTATGATGATATAGAAAAAGAAAATTTGAAAAAACTTAGAGAAGTGAGTAAAAAAGTCCTATCAAAATATAATCTTAAAATTGTTGTGGCAATAACTTTAGATAGCACAATTTTACGCCAAATTGACATTTTAAAGGATTATAATATTGAATGTGAAGTTTGCACTACAAGATTAGCAAGATGGGAGAAAAATATGGATTTTGAGGAGTGTGATATTATAAAAAGAACAAAATCAAGAAAATAAAATGGTAATTATAGTAACCATAGTAAGGTTACTAAGATAGTGAGTATTATTTATTAGTTCCTATATTACATTATTCATGAGAGCAACAAACCAAATTGTGATAGTATGGAGTATCTGTTCGTCTATGGGAGTTTAAGAAAAGGCTTTTGGAATCATGAAGCCTACTTAAAAAATAGCAAATTTGTAGGAAATGGAAAAACCAAACATAAATACGCCATGTATGCGAGTATAATCCCTTATGTTGTTGAAGATGAAAAAATCTCCCATATTATTGGGGAGGTCTATGAAGTAAACAAAGAGACATTAGAAAGAATTGACAGCCTTGAAGGGCATCCAACCTGCTATAAAAGGAAGAAAGTTCCAATAATTTTGGAATCTGGAAAAGAAATAGAGGCTTGGCTATACTTTTATCCAGAACCTTATGGAGTTTTAGTTAAGACAGGAGATTATGGGGATTATATGAGGGATAGGCATGTGTGAATTGTTAGGAATCTGCTTTAATAAAAAAGTTAATGTCAAACTTTCCCTAAATAGTTTTAAGCTTAGGAGTGAAGAGCATCCAAACGGTTGGGGAATTGCATTTTATCCAGATGGGTTTGTTAGGTTGATAAAAGAGCCGATTAAGATGAATGATGCATTATTAGCTAATTGTGTTAGATGGACTAAGATAAAATCAAAGATATTTATTGCTCATATAAGGAAGGCAAGTGCTGGAAGTGAATCTTATGTCAATACTCACCCATTTGTTAGAAAATTGGATGATAAGGAGATTGCCTTTGCTCACAATGGAACTTTGTTAGGTTATGAGGATTTAGAGCTTGATGGGTATTATCCAATTGGGGAAACGGATTCAGAGTATGTATTTTGTTATTTGTTATCACAGATTGAGAGGAGGGGGATTGAGTGGGATAAGGAGGGGTTTGATAATTTATTGGATATACTACTTGATATTAATTACTATGGGGCATTTAATTGTTTGTTCTCTGATGGAGAGTATTTGTTTGCATATAAGGATTATAGAGGATTGAGGAAGTTGTATTTCTTGAAGAGAATGCCACCTTATGGGAGGATTAAGTTGAGGGATGAGGATTATGTGGTAAATTTGGGGGATATTAAGGATTTAAGTGAGGAGGGGTTTGTTATTGCTACAAATCCTTTGAGTAATGAAAATTGGAAGTCATTTGAGAATGGGGAGTTGATGGTGTTTAAAAATGGGGAGATGATTTATTCTAACAGGAGATTAACTGATTTAGAGTTGAAAATTTTAAAAATTCTTAGAGAAAGCCCACATAGAGTTAGTTTAATGGATATTATTAAGAATCTTAGGCATTTATCCCCAAATATAATGTATGATGAGTCAGTTGTGAAAATTGGGGTTAGGAATTTGTTGTATAGAGGATATATTAAGCAGGATGGTAGGGATGTTGTTGATTGGGATGATTTGGAGGCAACATTTTATACCAAATCTGAAAAGAGGGCTGAGATTGATAGGAATCTTGAAGAATTTGGATTTGAAGGGAGAGGATTCTGCATTAATTTATTTAGAAAATAGGGTGGTATAGCATGGATGAAATGGAAGCAATGCAAATTAAAGAGTTTGTAAAGGATATGGATAAAACTCAGAGAATTGTCTATTATGAGCAAAAGAAAAAGAGTGTTGGGATTGCCGTATTGCTTAGTGTTGTAATTCCTGGAGCTGGACAGATGTATCTTAGAAGGGTTGGAAAGGGGATTATATTGTTATTAACATGCTGGCTTATCATACCGTGGATATATAGCATTTATGATGCTTACAAGTCCGCAAAGGATTATAATGCCCAACTTTATTCGATAATTTTTAGTAAGGATGAGTGTAATGGGGATAAATTTCAATAAAGTGGGAGTATGGGAATGAGTTCTTTAAAAACTTTCTTTATATTATTAATTTTATCGTTTGCGGGTTTTATAGTGGGGGCTGCTGTTGGAAATTATTGGTTTTGGTTTTTGGCTGTAATTCCAACAATTGTATTGGAAATTTGGATTGTGTATAAGATTTTAACTTGGAAGTATTTCTGGAAGGTTGTTACACCATTTCTAATATTCATGTTCATTTTATTTCCAATACAAGCTATACTTTTAGCTTTACTCTTGCATATTTTGAGGCAAATAATGCTTGGTATAAAAGAGGGACTAAGAGATGAGTAGAATGTGATGATTATGAGATGGTGGAGTGAGAGAATTAGAGATAGGGAGGTTATTGAGGTTTTAGAGTATGAAAAAGTGCCGTTAAATGAGACCTTAAATGAAATTCTCGCTTTATCAATTGAATATTCAGAAAAGGAATTGTATGATGTAAAATTATTGAAGGATGTTTATGATTATTATCAAAAAGGACATTTTGAAGATTGAAGAGTTAGTTGAGGGTGTTGCAATGGTAAAATTGGGTTTGGATACAAGAAATCATGCTAAAGGGTGGTTGTTGGAGGTTGTTAACTGGTTTGCTGGGAATAGATGTGATTTGAGAGATGATGAGATTAAGTTGGGGAATAGGTTGAGGGATTGGATGGGTGTTGGTGTTTCACTAATAATTCCAAAAGAATTAAAGTTGAGATTTGATGAGTTTTATAAAATGGCTGAAAGATTTGGTTGGGAGTTGGCGATTAGGGATGACGTCATGTTTAAAACTACCTTGAATGACAATGAAGTTTATGTTCTCATGTTGAGGGGAGATGTGGTTGGTGAGAGGTTAGACAATGTTTTGAACGGCGGGGGAGTTTTTGATTTGGGAGAGAGGGTTGTTTGTGATGATGAGTGGTTTAGTGGATGGTTGGTTAGGGATATTGATGTTAATAAAAGGTATGTTGAAAGTGTTGGGGAAGTTGAATTCCAAGAACCTGGAAATTCTGGGTATTTTAGTGGGGAATGTTTGAATAAGAGGAAATATTATAAATGGAAGCATTATAGTGGAGTTGATTTACTTAAAATGATTGATAGTATGTTAAATGATGACTCAAACGTTAAATCGGTTTTTAAAGATATGGATTACATAAAAAATGATTTCAATAAAGTTTTTTGGCTAATTGATAATTTATATGGGTATATTAAAGAACTTAAGTGTGCAAATTATGAAGATTTTTCTAAAATCAATAAAATTTTAGATAACTTAGAAGAAAAAATTTATGAAATTGAGGATTATATTATAACTATTAAAAATTCACATTGTAAGTCAGTATTTGATAATATAATTGGCTTATTGTCAAATATTGAAGAAATTAGTGATGAAGAACTACTTACTCTTAAAGATATATGTGAGTTATCCTCAAAGGTTTGCAATGCAGTTAAAATGATTGAAGAATTACTTAAAGTTATTTCAGAGATTATTAGGCGCTCTAATAAATTTGAAAGTAACAAAGGAGTTCCAAATGAAATTATTCGTAGGTTGAACATATTAAACACATTTATTGACAAAATATGTCGTGATATTGTAAGTATGAGAGAGAATGAGTGTAAAGTTTTACATTTTGCATTATCAAATCTATATAGGGCTTGCTTGTCTAAAAATGAAGAAGAAAAGGAAGTGTTGGTTAGTGAAATTAGGAATATGGTTGATGCATTGTATTTTGATTGTTATAGTTTTTTAGAGGAAAGTATTGGAAAATATGAGTTTAAATTTATAAAGGACTTGGCTTCAATGAGTTTGATGTTTGATTACGCAGAGGAATTAAAAAAGGAGGGCAGGGATGACTTATTTAATCATATAATCTTTAAAATTCTAAAATATGATGGATTTGATGTTAAAGAATACAATATTATTGATACTTTGCTAAATATCAGAAAAAATCTGTCGTTGTTATGTGAGGAGAATGTTAGGTATTTTGATAAGAAATTAATGGGGATTATTAGGGAATTTTTTGAATGTTCTGGGAGGGATGAGTTTTATAGCAATATGGATAGGTTAAAGGAATTTGTTGAAAATTTGGAGGACATAAGTCAAATTTTAGAAAAATATAGTATGTTGTGGACAATAGATGATGATGACAATGTGTTTTATGATTTGGATGATATTTGTTATTATGTAATAAAATAAACAATTTTTATGATAAATTTTTATAGTAGGGGGTCATTATGGAGGAAAGGGAGTTTTTAGAAATTGTTGGAAGAAGGTTTTTAGAAGTAGTGAATAAAAGAAGTTTGGGTATTTTGAAGAATCAGTTAAAGTCAGTTCATAAATGTGGAAAAAGAGGTTTCTTTAGACAATTATACCTACCTGAAGAAATTTCGAGTATTACGCATGGTAGAGTTCATTTTGAATGGTTAGTTGAAAAAGATAAAAAGACCAATCAAATAAAACTGTTAGTTGGTTTGCATTTGGAATGTCCAATAAAAAACAAAATTATTAACCAAAAAATATTTGAATTTTTAAGAGAAAGAGTTAATTTTGAAGATTTAACTGTAGAGGAAAATGAGCAATTGGAAATCAAACATTTCAGATTTTGGAAATGGATTTCTGTGTATAGATTATATTCAGAGTTAAATGATGATGCTGTTGAATGGGCAGTAAATTCGATGATTAGAGCATATGAAAAACTATTGCCGCCATTAAAAGAATTTTTTGAAGAGTTTGGGGGAGGGATGGGTATGATAAATGAAGAAAGATTTAAGGAGATTTTAGAAACTTTGAGGAATGAGTATAAAGATGAATGGAAAAAGAAAAAAGATTTTATAAATATTATTGAAGAGGTAAAGGAAATCCTTTCGAATATAAAAGATAAGGATTTAACCGAGGAAGAAGTTAAAAAATTAAAAGAAAAACTTACAAGTTTAGAATTATTTAATTATTCCAAATTAAATTCCGATTTGACATTGGAAAGTATTAACCATGAATTGGTTAAAAAGGTTTTAGAAATTGCAATTAATACGGATGATGATAATTTTGATGAGATGATTGATAAATTTGGAGAGAAGATTGATAAAATACGTAGTAGTGGAGAGATTAAGAGAGTTGCCACTACTTTATTAACTGTTCTATCAACAATTCTAAACTATAAATATTTTATGCCAACTTGGGAAAAAACTATTCCAGATTCTCTTAGAAATGAAATTAATATAAATAGATTTGTAGGAGCAAAGAGTAAAAATGTAGAAGATTTCAAACAATTTATGAAAACTGCAAATAAGATTAGAAAAGAACTTGGAATTGATTCAATGTTGGAAGTTGCTTATTATTTATCAAAATTTGATGGAGGGGAGAGTATGACAGTTAAAGTTAAAGAAAATAAAATATCAGAATTAGAAAAAAGGTTAAAACTCTGGAAGAACTTTGTTAAGTTTGCAGGCAAAAAATATCCACATTATGATTTAACCTATGATGAAGAGTCCAATTGGTGGTTAAAAAATAAGAAAGAAATTGAAAAAGTTATCGAAAAACTAGAAATTTATGAAGAAAACGCAAGAGAACTTATTAAAAGCATGTTCATTAGTAAAAACAGACTAATATTTGCGTGTGGAAATATTGGTGTATTTAAGGGTTTTATAAATGGAGCATCTAAAGAAAAACTTAAGGAATTCATAGATATTATTGTTGAAGTAAAAAACTCTAATGAATTCAAAAATGCATGGATAGAAAAAACATACAATTTAATTTATGAATTTAATAAAGATAGTGTTGAAAAATATAGAAAATCAAGATTAAAAAACCAGTTATATAATATCTTTGGAGAATTATACGGAAAATTACATATTGAAAAAGAACCTATTATGAATACTTGTTCTCGAAACATTTTAAAAGAATTTTATGATTTTGAAGAATATAATTACAATGAATTTAAAGAAGCATTTGAAATGTTAAAGCAAAGATATAAAGAAATTGTAAGAAAGTTATCAGAATTTCCAGATGGATTTATAAACTTAGAAATCGACATAATGTTTAACTTTTTTGATAAAGTAAAAGTTTGGCAATTATTTCCTGGAGAAAATGCAGAATATTTGGAAGAATTTTATAAAAATAAGAGAATATATATTGGTTGGGGAAAGATTGGGGATTTGTCTAATATATTATCTAATATAAAAGAGAAGAAAAGGAAGGATTTGGAGGATATTATTAGAAATTTCATAAAAGAAAAATATCTGGAAGAGTATAAAAATAAAGATATAAAACATGTCCCAAGGATGTTATTAAATTTCTATAAAGATATGGATGTTGGAGATATTGTTATTTTAAAGAATGGAGCATCAAAAGTAGTTGGAATTTGTAAGATTATTGGAGATTATGAATATTTAAATAATAATGTGCCTTCTGACTATAACCATTCAAGAAAAGTAGAATTCTGGAAGTATAATCCAGAAGGGATTGGTGTTGAAGATGTTGGTTTGGTAAGATATACATTGGAAAAACTTAATTGGAACAAGTTTGCAAAGATTTTTGAAAGAATACTAAATGAGGAAGATAATGAAACTGAAGATAATGGAGGTGAATCTATTCCAGAAGAACTAAAAGAAAAAATAGATAAAATTTTAGAAAAGAAAGGGCAAATAATCCTTTATGGTGTCCCGGGAACTGGAAAAACATGGTTAGCAAGCGATTATGTTAAAGAAAAAACTGAAGATAATAAAAATAGATATGGATTTATAACATTCCACCAATCTTATTCCTATGAGGAGTTTATTGAGGGATTAAAACCAAAAAATGATGAAAATGGAAATATTATTTATGATGTTGAAGATGGAATATTTAAAAGAATGTGTATTTTAGCAATTTATGGGGCTTTGAAGAATAAAGAAAATAATGGAAATACAACTGTCAGTAATATTAATTTTAACACTACTAAAAATGAAAATTTAACTTACGAGGAAATAAAACAAAAAGTAATAAATGCAATTAAAAATAAAGAATTAACAAAAAAAGATTTTGAAAAAGCACCAAAATACTGCCTAATAATTGATGAAATAAACAGAGGGAATATATCAAACATTTTAGGGGAATTAATAACACTCTTAGAGAAAGATAAAAGATTAACTGAAAAGAATGAAATTATAGCAACATTACCATATTCAAAAGAGCCGTTTGTAGTTCCACCAAACTTATACATTATTGGAACGATGAATACAGCAGATAGGAGTATTGCCTTATTAGATATTGCTTTAAGGAGAAGATTTGGATTCTTAGAAATTGAGCCGAATTATGATAAAATAAACAAAGAAATTGGAGGAATTAATTTAGCAGAGTTATTAAAATCTATAAACAAAAAAATTGTTGAATTAAAAGATAAAGACCATAGAATTGGGCATTCATACTTCCTAAATGTTGAAAATTTTGAAGATTTATGGTTTGTTTGGTATCATGAGATTATTCCATTGTTAGAAGAATACTTCTATGGTGATTTTGAGGGATTAAAACAAGTTCTTGGAGAAAAGTTTGTAGATAGTAACAATTATAAAATCAAAAAACTTGAGGGGAATGAGTTTATTGAAGCTCTAAAAAGTATAATCCAAAATAACCAAAATAGGGGAGGGGAATGAGTAATTTAATTACTTTTTATGAGCATCAATCTATAAGTTTTGAAAAATTAAAAGAAGAATTAAATTTAAGTAAAAATAAGTTTATTGGACTCTTTAAAACAATAAATAAAAGAAATAATTTAACTGTAGGAGATAGTGAAGATAAAGAAGATGATAGCATATTTAAGATTTATTATGACAAAATAAAAGCAAAACATTATGTTGGTTTTGTAGCAGTTGATAACAAAGTTATTCAAGTATTGCCAAAAGTTTTTGAAGAGAGCGATTATGAAGATAGGGATAAAATCATTGCCTTTATAAAAATGATGAACTTTGCAGACAACTTAAACATTAAAGAGCAAGAATTAGCAAAAGTTAAAGATGTTGCCCAAACTCCAACCATTTATGAAGTTTTCATTTACCTATTTGCCTCTTCCTTATTAAATGAGATTGAAAGAGGATTTTATAGAGAATATATAAAGGTTAGAGAAGAGAAAAAATTTTTAAAGGGAAAATTATTGGTTGATAAGCAAATAAGAAAACTACCACATCAAAGGTATAAATTCTCTATAGAGTATCATGAATTCACTGAAAACAACCTTTTAAACCAAATATTTTATTATACAACATATATTTCTATAAAAAAGACGAAATGGCAAATAAATAAAAAACTTCTAAGTGAGTTAATGCTAATCTTTGATGGTATTAACCTAAGAAAAATCAATATTCATGATTTTAAAAGAGTGCATTTTACTCGGTTGAATGAGAGATTTAAAAAGCCGTTTAATTTAGCCAAAATTATCTTATCAGCATTTGGAGAAGTTGAGGGAGAGGATGCCATTGGATTCTTTGTAGATATGAATGATTTGTTTGAAAAGTTTATTTGTTCAATATTATCAAAGAGTTTGGAATTTGAAATAAAATATCAAAGTAAATTTAACTTATTTAGTCATGTTGAAGGAATTAAAAATGTAGAACAAAGACCAGATTATGTTATTTATAAAAATAACAAGCCATTATTAGTTTTAGATGCAAAATATGTAAAAATCAATGAAGAAAATGGAAAGCCAACAATATCACCTGATATACTAAGACAAGTTTATACTTATGCAAAATACTACTCAAAAGATAATAGAAATATTAATGCTGTCTTAATCTTCCCAAAATCTAAAAACTATAATAATTTTGATAGTAAAACAAAAATTGGAGAGGCAACATTCTTTGATAATGAAATAAAGCTGTATGTATTAACCTACAACCTTGAAAAATTAATTGAAGGAGACGGAGTTGATGAAGAGTTTATAAAGTGTGTTGAAGAACTAATTGAACAATAGGGGAGGGGTTGAGATGAAAATAACCATTTATGATGGGGCTGACACTATTGGAGGGAATAAAATACATATAGAAGAGAATGGAAATGGATTATTCTTAGATTTTGGGATGAACTTTGCTAAATATTCAAAATATTATGAGGAATACCTCAGTGAGAGAACTGCAAGAGGAATCCATGATTTATGGCATCTCAATTTAATACCAAAACTAAACATTTATAGAAAAGATTTAATCCCAAAGGATTTAGACATTTCCCAATATCCAAAAATCCCTATTAACGCGGTTCTAATAAGCCATGCACACCTTGACCATGTTGGAAACATTGCCATTCTTAATGAAGAGATTCCAATAGTAGCTTCTCCAATAACAATAACAATTCTTAAAGCATTAAGGGATACTTCAATTAACAACCACTTAGGAATGGATTTACCATATTATAGTGTTAAAAAGCCAAAAGATGAAAACGGCTATATCCTTGAATCAGAGAGAAGCAAGAAAATACCCTATTCTTCAAGAAAAATTATTCTTACAGAAGATAACAATGAGATTAAAGAATTTGCCTTCTACAGACCGGGGCAGATTCATCTTCAAGAGTAAGAAGGATTGAACCAAATGATGTTAAAACTCTTGATGAAGAGGATTTTGGCTTTGAAATTAAGGCATTTAACATTGACCATTCAATCTATGGGGCTGTTGGTTATGTCGTTGAGGGAGATGTTTGCCTTGCTTACACTGGTGATTTTAGATGTCATGGTAAAAATAAAGACAAAACAAAAAAATTCATTAAAGAGGCTAAAAATGCGAGTGTTTTAATTACTGAAGGAACGAGGGTTAATAGGAATAATGATATAAACATTACTGAAGAGGATGTTTATAATAATTCTTTAAAAATTGTTGAAGATGCTAAATGGTTAGTAATTGCTGACTTCTCACCAAGAAATTTTGAGAGATTGGAAATATTCAAAGAAATTGCTAAAAAAACTGGTAGGGACTTAGTTATTACTACTAAGGATGCTTACTTCTTAAATGCTTTGAAAAAAGTTGCTGGCATTGACATAATTGATGAGAATGTAAAAATTTACACAAATTTTAAAAATTCGCAGCAAAAATGGGAAGAGGAAGTTTTGAACTTGTATGGTGAATATTCCATTTCACCATTCGAAATTAGGAATAACCAAGAAAACTATATTTTATGTTTTTCGTTCTATGATATGTCTCACTTATTAGATGTTAATCCAAATGGTGGTGTCTATATTTACTCTTCGAGTGAGGCATTTGGTGAAGAGCAGGAATTTAGTTTTTTAAGGTTGTGGAATTGGCTTAAACATTTTGGTTTTGAAATTCATGGTTTTAGTGTTGATGAGAATGGAAGACCAATTTTTGAGAAGGGATTACATACTTCAGGACATATTTCAAAAGAAGAATTGATAAAAGTTATAGATAAAATAAGTCCAGATTACATTATTCCAGTACATACTGAAAATCCAGGATTTTTTAAGTCGATGTTTGAAGATAAGGCAATAATTTTAGATAATGGAAAAAATTGGGACTGTAAAAAATAATTATAGTTGTTAATGAACTTTAGTTTACTGACAGTGTGATTACGAGAATCCTTTCTTTATTAGTTCTTTACTGCACTCTTTAATCACTTCATAGAATGATAATCCATATTTGTGGCTTAAATATTCTATACAGTTTGATACCATTGCTAT
>NZ_AGJL01000029.1 GCF_000243455.1 Methanotorris formicicus Mc-S-70
TAAGATTTATTAAACGCTTAATTCTCGGAATTTTAGATTTATCTACGATGTTATTACCTCCAACTATTTTTTTGTAGTAATCTATAATCATATAGTTATATATTTATCTATTTGATGGGAACTACCGTTATTTAATATTTTTCGACAACCTCGGTTGTATGATGTGATAATTGAGTTGACGACAAAAAATATTTTTTAGCAAAAAACGACTATAATTTTATATGCCTAATCATCAATAATAATTACGTAATAATTTTAAAGTTTTTTTCCATGCATATAAATAGACCAGTCATTTATTATTGTGAGACTGGTTGATTATTCATCCAAAAATCCATATAAGGAGGGTCATTTATGGACTTAGGCACCACAAAGTATATCATTTATGCAGAACTCATTGCTGATGGTTATGTTGAAAAGCATGATGTAATTGGAGCAATTTTTGGACAAACGGAAGGTCTCTTAGGAGATGAGTTGGATTTGAGAGAACTGCAAAAAAGTGGAAGAATTGGAAGGATTGATGTTGAACTTGAGAATGTAAATGGAAAATCAATTGCAAAAATAACAGTTCCTTCAAGTTTGGATAGGGTAGAAACATCAATCCTTGCTGCAACATTGGAGGCAATAGATAGAGTAGGCCCATGTGTGGCAACAGTTAGGGTTATCAACATTGAAGACATTAGGGCCACAAAAAGGCAATATATAATTAATAGGGCAAAAGAAATCCTACGTTCTCTTGTGAATAGCATAGATGTCCATGAAATTACCGAGGCAGTTAAAGAAAGTGTTAGAATGGAGGAAGTCATTGAGTATGGAGAGAATAAACTTCCAGCAGGTCCGGGTATCCTAAATTCAGACAGCATTATTATTGTCGAAGGTAGGGCTGATGTTTTAAATCTTTTAAGATGCGGAATAAAGAATGTTATTGCCGTTGAAGGAACCTCTGTTCCAAAAACTGTTATGGAATTAACAAAAAAGAAAATAACCACAGTATTTACTGACGGGGATAGAGGAGGGGAGTTAATCCTTAAAGAACTCCTACAAACATGCGATATTGATTATGTTGCAAGGGCACCATGTGGAAAAGAGGTTGAGGAACTTTCAAAAAAGGAGATTATTAAATGCTTAAGGGCAAAAGTTCCAGCAGGACAGGTTAAAATGCAACTGTTCAATAACGTAAAAAATGGAACAACCAACGATAACGTTGTTATTATTAATGCATTTAAATCTGACGAAAATAATAAAAACAAAATTGTCAATAAGGATTCTAATGATGTAGTGGAGATTTCCCCCAAAATAAAAAATGATGATGTTGATACTCCCTACTTAGATATTGCCAGGGATATTATTGGAACCAATAAGGTAAAGGTTATAATAGATGGAAATGAAGAAATTAAAGAATTTGAAGAATTTATGAATGAAATTAATAATATTGAAAAAATTGATGCTGTTATTTTGGACATGTTAATTACACAGAAAATTGTGGATAATTTATATGAGAAAACCAACCTTATAATAGGCAGGGACATCAAAGTTACAAAGAAACCTACAAATTTAAGACTCCTGTCATTTAGCAAAACCCCTGCTTAATTATTATTTCTGAACTGGTGGTTATATGCATAAGGATGAACTTATTCAGCTACATCAACTTTTGGTATATATGAGGAAGTATTTAGAGAAAAAATTTGGAAATGAAATAGATGACGCTTTTAAGGATTATGATAATTTAAATATCCACCCCCACCATATACACAGAACCAAATCAGAACATATTTACGCAATATTTTTATTGTCGAGTAGTATAGCAAAGATACTATCTGAAAATGGAAATGTTCCAAGGAGTGTGGCAAGTAGGTTGAGAGATACTGGCGAAAAAATAGGTAAAGAAATTGCAAGAAAAAGATAAGCAATTTTTTGTTTTGACGTTAAGGTTTTTAAATATTTTTGAAGTATTTAAAATTTACTTTTTATAACGAATACTAAGGTTGGTGGTAATTTTGATTTTATTAGCTTTACCAAATAAAGGAAGGATTTCAGAGCCGGTAAATAAAGTTTTAGAGAAAGCAGGATTAAAGATAATGGTGCAAGGCAGGAGTTTATTTGCCCAGACAGTTGATGAGGAGATAAAGGTAATGTTTGCAAGGGCAAAGGATATTCCTGAATTTGTTGCCGATGGAGTGGCAGATGTGGGAGTTACTGGATATGATTTGGTTTTAGAGAGAGGTGTTGAGGATAAGGTTGAATTTTTACTTGATTTCAACTTTGGAAAGGCAAGATTGGTCATTGCCGCTCCAGAGGATTCAAATATAAACTCAATAGATGATTTAAGAAATGGTATGAAAATAGCAACAGAGTTCCCAAATTTAACAAGAAAATATTTAAAAAGCAGGGGTTTAAACTTAGAAATTATTGAGTTGAGTGGAGCAACTGAAATAGCACCATTTATTGGAGTAGCGGATTTGATTAGTGATTTAACTTCAACAGGAACAACATTAAGATTGAATCATCTAAAAATAGTAGATGAGATTGTCTCATCAACAACAAGGTTGATAGCAAATAAGGAAAGTTTAAAAGATGAGAAAAAAAGGAAAAAAATAAATCAGATTGTTACAGGAATAAAAAGTGTTTTATATGCGGAAACAAAAAGGCTAATTATGATGAATGCTCCAAAAGACAGGATTGAGGAGATTAGAAAAATCATTCCTGGAATGAGTGGGCCTACAATCTCTGAGGTTTTGTCAGATAAAGGTATGGTAGCTATTCACGCAGTAGTTGATGAAAAAGAAGTATTTCCATTAGTTAATAAATTGGAAGAATTAGGGGCAAGGGACATATTGGTTATCCCTATAGAGAGAATCCTATGAAAATTTTAATTTTAGGGGTGAAACAATGGAAGATGATGTAAAGATGAAATGTGGTTTAGAGATTCACGTTCAAGTTGATACGGAGTCAAAATTATTCTGCAGATGTCCTACAAACTATAAGGATGTTCCCCCAAACACAAACATATGTCCAGTTTGTATGGGTTTGCCAGGAGCAAAACCAATGCCACCAAACAAAAAGGCAGTAGATGTTGCAATAATGGTTGCAAAGATGCTTGGATGTGATATAGTTATTGATAAGGATATATATTTCCAAAGAAAACACTACGATTACCCTGACTTGCCAAGTGGTTATCAGAGAACATCAGTGCCAATTGGGGTTAATGGAAACTTTATGGGTGTTGGAATTACCGAGGTTCACTTGGAGGAAGACCCTGGGCAATATAAACCTGATTTAGGACTTGTTGATTACAACAGGAGCGGAACTCCTTTAATTGAGATTGTCACAGAGCCAGATATAAAAAGTCCAGAAGAGGCGAGGGAATTTTTGAAGCAACTTATGAGGTTGTTTAGATACATTGGCTGTTTAAGAGGAGAAGGTTCAATGAGGGCGGATGTAAACATCTCCATTAACTATAAAGGAGTCCAAGGAAATAGGGTTGAAGTAAAGAACGTCAACTCAATAAGAGGAGTTTATAAGGTTTTGAGGTATGAGTTAATTAGGCAGAAGAATATTATTAGAAGGGGAGGGAAGGTTAAGAGAGAGACAAGGGCATTCTTGGAGAGTCAGATGATTACAAAATCAATGAGAGAAAAAGAAACAGCAGAGGATTATAGATACATTCCTGACCCAGATATTCAGCCAATAGTAATTGACGAAAAATGGGTCAAAGAAGTTGAAGAGGTAATGCCTGAAACGCCATTGGAGAAGGAAAAGAGGTTTGTTAAAGAATACAATATTAGAGAGGATGATGCAAAAGTCCTTGTTTCTGATTTAGAATTGGCTGATGCTTTTGAAAAGGTCGTTGCTGGTTTGGGCAGGGAGAAAGAAAATATAAACCTTGCCGTAACATGGATAAGAAATGAGTTGAAGAGGGTTTTGCAATACAACAAGATTGATTTCTTTGAAAGTAATATAAAGGTTGAACATTTAATTGAACTCATAAAATTAATAAAAGATAAGGTCATAAGCCAGAAGATTGGTAAGAAAGTTATTGAATTGTTGGTTGAGAATAGAGGAGAGAAATCACCTAAGCAAATTATCGATGAACTTGGCTTAACAGTTATCTCTGATGAGGATGTTTTGGAGAGGGCATGTGAAGAGGCAATTAAAAACAACCCTAAGGCAGTTGAAGACTACTTAAGTGGCAACAAGCCAGCATTGAACTTCTTAATGGGACAAGTCATGAAGTTGACGAGAGGTAGGGCAGAACCTAAGAAGGTTGTTGAGATACTTAAGAAAAAGTTGGATAACCAATAATGCCATTTTTTAATTCAACTTTAAAAGTATTATATAAAAAAGGATTGTTATATACTGAGGTGGTGTTATGGGAGATGATGTAGATAAAAAACTTATAGAGATTTTAAGTATTTTAGCAGAGGCTAATAAACCAATTGGAGCAAAAATCATTGCGGATGAGTTAAAAAAAAGGGGTTATGATATTGGGGAGAGGGCGGTAAGATACCACCTTAGAATTTTGGATGAGAGGAAATTAACAAAAAAGGTTGGTTATGTTGGGAGGGTAATAACTCAGAAAGGGCTTGAAGAACTTGAGAAGGCAAATATCTCCTACAGATTAGGTTCAATATTTTCCCAAATTATGGAAAAGTTATATTTGGCTGACTATAGGAACGGTATAGCAGTTGTGAACAAATCAATCGTGTATGGGGATCACAATGGAATAAAAGATACGGTCTTAAAAGTTCTTGAATTTGGATTGGGTGTTGGGGATAAGGTGAATATTGTTGAGGAGAAAAATTACACGAGAGTTGAAACATTATGTGGTGTTACTTTTGATAATTGGCTTTTGGGTCATGGAATTTTGCCTATTCCAAAATATGGAGGTATTGTTAAGTTTGAGGATTACGAGCCTGTTCAGTTTGAAGGCGTTATTAACTACAAATCTACATCTGTTGATCCCCTTGAGGCATTTATCATGCAGGGAAAAACAGATGTTTTAGGGTTTATTGAAAATGGGGAGGGTTATGTTCCGGCAAATTTTAGAGTAATTCCAAAAGAGGCAGAAGATAAATTTGAAAGATTATTAAAAAAGGATACTTTGAATTGTATTTTAAGTTATGGTGAGGATAACGTCCTTGGGATGAATGTGGAGGAGGATGAGATAGGTATTGCATTAATTGGAGGACTTGCACCAGTAGCAGCACTTGTTGAGAGAGGTTATTATGTTGAGTTAAATGCTGCCTCAACAATCAAAAAAGTAAGCTTTATGGAAAAAGTTAATAAAGGAAGGATATCACCTCAAAAAAAGAAGAGTGATGTAAGAATAAAGTCCGTATTATCAAAAATGTTTAACAGTATGGCAAAGGTAAATTATGACATTGATAAGAAGGACGGAAACGTTATCGTCAACGTAGGCTATGTTGGGAAAGAATACTATGACGATGTTTTAGATATTTTAAAGGAGGCGTATAAAAAAGGACTTGGTATTTCAAACAGGTTTGGAATAAAGGAAGAGGATGGTTTAATAAAAATTTCTACAATCTGTGCATCAACACTCGATGGAATTTTTTCAAGTTATGGAGTTCCAATAATTCCATGTTATGGGGGAATTTTGGAGGTTGAGGAGGATAACGAAAGATTTATTGATATCATCTCATATGAAGGTTCTTCATTAGACCCACATGAGGTATTTTTCAACAAGGTGGACTGTGAAACATCAATACTTGCCGGATTTAGGGAAATTCCAATGTGTGCAAGGGAGGATTTAATAGATTTGGTTAAAGCCCTTGGTTGGAATGGTATAAAAGAAATTGGAAGACCAAACAATGAGGTTTATGGTGTAAGTGTGGAAAAAAATATGTGTGGTGTTGTAACTATTGGGGGGATGAATCCATTGACGATGATAAAAGAGCATGAAATACCGATAAAAATAAATGCTCTCCATGAAATCGTTAAGTTTTCTGAGTTGGTGGAATATGATAAAATCTAACTATTTTTTTTAATTTTTCTATCTGTAATACAATTTGTGCATGGCTTTATATATCCGCAGATGAAATCAATACCTTTATGGATTTTTATGTGAATGGTTTTTGGGAATTTGTATAGAAAGAACGCATATAAAATACCGGTAACAACATCAACAACCCAATGTTGTCCCATTATTAATGTGGATATTGGGATTAGGATGGCTAATGCATAGAAGATATATTTTATCCTCTCTTCCTCTTTAAAATGTAGAGCAATTAAAATAGAATACGCAGTATGTAGGGATGGGATTTCATAGGTTGGTTTTGTGGATATCCACATTAATTCAAAATTGGTCAAATCCTTAGCAACACCAACATCAAATGGTGCCTGAACCACAAAAAACGTGTAAATTAACCCTGCAAAAAGCCATCCCAATGCCAAATCAATCAATATTATATCTGATTTTAAAAAATCTTTCTTTATTAGTAGGTAGTAACCAATCCCCCCAACTATGCAGAATGTAAATGAGTAAAGGTAGATTATTCTAAAAAACTCAATAATTGGTGATGGCAACCCCTGCAAAACAGCATAAAATTCTGCATTGCAAAATGGGATATATGATAAATAATGGGTTAAATCAATAGGATTCACTATTTGAGAATACCACATCAATCCCCCCCACATTAGATAAGCGAGGGGATATATGAGCAACCTAATGATAATCCTATCTCTTTCCATACCTCTAACCCCTTTTGAGTGTATTTTGATTCATTTAGGAGTTATAAAAAATATTATATAACTTTATTGTTAATTGATATTCGCGTGAATAATTCAATAAACATAGGGAATTTATTAATGGAAAAAAGAGTTATTTATGTTTCTTGGAAGATGCAATAAAAGTTTAAAGATTATTTAGGATTGTAAAATAAATTAGATTCAAATGGAATCTTCTAAAACTAAACTTATCCTAAGAAAAACTTTATTTTTTCCATAATTCAAATTCTTTTCTTTTGATTTTTTGCCTTTCTCTTTCTAAGAACTTATACATCTTAGCGTGAGATGAACCTTTTAATATCATCTCAACAGCCTCTTTTGCAACTTGGACAGAGTCAAATTCTCCCAATATGGCAACGGTTTTTCCAAATACTGAAACCCTTGCCCCAGTTAAATCCTCAATATATTTTCTTGATTTTCCACCACTACCAATAACCCTACCTTTTAATCTCCTAAGAGCATTTTCAGAACTTGCGTATTCAGTTATATCTATAATCTCCAAAACATACTCATCACTGAGTAATTTCAAAGCATTTTCAGGGGAAAACCCCCTTCCTATTGCCCTCACAATATCCCTTGCCTTCCAAGTAGCGAGAGCATCTTTTTGTTTTTCAGTTGAGTATATTGTAACATCACCATCTTCACTAATTTCAAGTTCAACACCCAATTCCTCCTCAATCATTTTTTTTGTTTCTCCCTTTTTTCCAATTAATACACCAATTCTGTCCTTTGGAATCTTTACAGTTTCAACATTTCCATGCATAGTAACATCGCTAAAGTTCATAACCATCACCATGAAATATTTATTTCCTCATAAATTTTATTGGAATTTATTTATATACCCTTTTAAATGTTGTATTTGTCTTAAAATTTTAAAATAGGCGTATTTTCTTAAATCTATTTCATTTTTCCAATATTTAACGCAAACAATCATAATATCTTTAAATTCTATTAGATATCAAAATTACAACTGTGCAATTTCCTCATCGATAGGATTTAACTCCTCCCCTGTTATGTATTTGTAAAGTTCTCTATAATCACAGTCTACCCCTTTTCTTCTGAAAAAGTTACATATATTTTTAACATCCCTTATCAATAATGCCTTTGACAATGGATGCTGGGTTACAACACTCTGAGAAAAATCAATATATACTGGTTTATCATCTTTTACAAGGATGTTATATTCAGATAAATCACCATGAACCAATTCTGCCTCACAATAGAGTTTTTTCATGTCTTGGATTATCATTTTATAAAACTTCTCATAATCAACCTCAACATCCTTCAATCTTGGGGCAGGGATCCCTCTTTTTCCAACTAATTCCATTAAAAGAACATTTTCTCTTCTTAATATTGCTTTAGGGGTATTTACAACCTCTCCTGCTCTTCTCAAGTTTCTAAATTCCTTTTCAACCCATGCATGTATAATCTGCCTTCTACTACTCTTCCTCAAATGAAATCTTGGGTCTCCTTGAATATATTTATACATTGTTTTAAAATCGCAAGTGGCTACTCTATAAATTTTAACAGCCCTATATCTTCTTCCTTTTTTAGCACTAAAAACAACTGCCTCTTTTCCAGAACTTACTATACCAATGAACTCATCTATATGCCTCCCTGCTAAGAGGCTGTATAAAACCATTAAAGTTCTTTTATCAAATACTTCATTTTTTGTCTTCAATTCCTCAAAGAATTTCTTTTCTCTTTCTATAACCTTCTTTTGATATTCCCTATCCAATTCAAATTCTTCCCTTTCATCAAGACTAAATTCCTTTTTCTTTATTTTATCATCCTCCAAAAATTAGTATTTAAAAATAATATAAATTCTGCAAATTATAGCAACTTATCCAAATATCTGTGTTTTATTAGCCAATCAACCTGAGTTTTTGTATATCTCCAAATGATGTCGCATTTTTTATCCCCTTGAACTTCCCAAGGTACTACAATTACAACATCTCCTTCCCTGATCCAAATTCTCTTCTTTAATTTCCCTGGAATTCTTCCCAGCCTCATTTTTCCATCCATACATCTTACTCTAACCCTACTTGCTCCAAGCATCTGCTCTACAATACCCAAAATTTCATTTTCTTCAGATCTTGGGATTCTTACTCTTATTGGCTGACCTTCTTGTTGCAAATTACCACCTCTTTATTTGTATTTTTGTGTTTTAAATGCCTATAATAAATTATGCCCCACTACTAATGAAAGTCCAAAATTGAGACATAAAAAGACATAAATATTATGCAATAAATTAATTCACTTAAAAAATTGCATAATGACTATGCCACAATCGCATTTTTATAGTTATCTTCAAAAAATAACATGAGAATTCTATATGATTAAAGTATAACAAAACTGATTTATATAGGTAATGGTGATGACATGGTAAAGTTGATGCTCGCTCTTGATGTTATGGACAAGAATAAGGCATTAGAAATAGTAAAAGAAACATCAGAGTATATTGATGCAATTAAAATAGGTTATCCTCTTGTATTAGCAACAGACCTAAAAATCGTCAAGGAGATAAAAGAACTAAGCAATAAAGAGATAATATGTGATTTTAAAGTGGCGGATATACCTTCAACAAATGAAAAAATTGCAAAATTGACATTACAATATGCAGATGGAATCATATGTCATGGTTTTGTTGGAGAGGACAGTGTTAAAGCAATTCAAAACATAGCAAAGGAAAACAATAAAAAGGTTATAATGGTTACTGAAATGTCCCATCCTGGGGCTGTTATGTTTATGCAACCAATTGCTAACGAACTTGCAAAATTGGCTAAGAAGTTGGGTGTTGATGGTGTTGTTGCTCCATCAACAAGACCAGAGAGATTGAAGGAGATAAAAGAAATTGTTGGGGAAATTTCAATAATCTCTCCAGGTATTGGGGCACAAGGAGGAGATTTGGAAAAGGTTTTGAGGATTTTGTCTAATGATGATTACATAATTGTTGGGAGAAGTATATACAACAGCGAAAGCCCAAAGGAAAGTGCAAAGATGTACAAAGAAAAATTAAAAAATAATTTCTAATGATGTCCCAACAAACTTAAAAACCCAACAACTAAGAATCCAAATATCAATGGATTAATAACTTTTTCTGGAGCATGTTCATAGGCATGAGATGCCAATAGCAGAAATGTTGCTATAAAAACCCCTCCGGAGACTGAGATGAGTGGTTCAATGGGCATGTTGGAAAATAATGACAATCCTACAATAGTTCCGAGTACAGTTCCAAATGATACAATTGCTCCAATAGGCAATGGATTTTTATAGGTGGATTTTAATGGGGAAAGTAAAACAAATCCTGCTGGTAATTTGTGGAGTAGGATAGCAAGATATAATGAAATTCCAAGATGTCCAATAAAACTCACCGCAATAATTAAACCATCTATAAATGTGTGTATAAAAAATGAAATTGGATATATGAGTTTTACCTTTATCTCATCAACCCCGCACTCTTCGCAGTATTTCTTACATAGTGGGCAGAATGCAAGGTATTTATCCATTAGAATGACCAACAAAACACCAAAAATCACATATATTGATGAATTTTCAAAATATCCCGATGGAATTAAAACAAGCGTTGCTACTCCAAGTATAAACCCATAAGAAAATGCCTCATACTCATATCTATATTTTAAGGATATGGAGTAGTAAGCCATCAATTCACCAACAAGCATGACTATAAAACTTAACAACGATATAAAAATTGCTTCATTTATCATAAATTTCCCTCTTGGGTGGAAAATTAGTCGCTCTGCAAATTTTTGAAAATCTTTAACGATATCTTTTAAATTTGAGTTTGTTAAATGTTATTCAATTGTAGAACGACTATAAATCTCTAAGTTTTAATATGTATTAAATCATTTATAAACATAATCATGATCATAGGTATCGGGATACCATGACGTATCAAAACAAAAAAGAACTTGTAAACCTACTTTACAAAAAAATATGGGAAATCAGAGAAAGTTTAAACTTAGAGAGTACACCTTTTGAAATTGTCGATGTTGAAGTTAGGGAAGAGAATGACAAAGTATTTCTCTCTATATACACATTAACCCGTTCCGATAAGTCAACAGTTATAGGACCTGGAGGATGGGTGGTTGGTAAGTTAAGGGAGGCGTTGAAGGATAAATTTGATATTATAACAGTTGGGGATTATACGGATATCCTTGTTTATAAAAAGAGGTTAAATGATAGGTTGGAGTTTTTTGAAAATAACAATTTGGAATTTTTAAAGGATGTTGTGTATTACTTGCTAAAAAACAAAATTCCTTCAAAAAAAGAAAAAGTTATTGTTTTAGTTCAATGTAGACATGATTTAACTATTTTAGATATGTTAAATAAGGTTTATGATGTCTATGCCATAACATATGACGGTGGCGGTGTTGTATTACCACCAAAAACAAAGCAAAAAATTGAGGAATTCATAAGATCTAAAGGTATAAAACACAAATACATAAAAGAAAAACTTAGTAGAGAAAAAATGCCTGATTTGATAGATAAGTATCCATGTGGATTTATAAAAGATATCATCAAAGAAAAGGCAAAATTCTATAATATAAAGTATGTTTTCTTAACATGTCTTGATGGAGATTACAAAATAGAAGATGGTATTTATTTTATTAATTTCTTAAAGGTATTTCCAATAAAGTTGAAAAAGAACGACTACCTTGATTTTTGTCCTCTACTGATACAATCCTACAAATCAAAAAAATCAAACAAAGTAAAACTAATTGATGAGATTGTGTCTGATGTCTATAATGGATTGAAAGAGCCAACAGAAGGTGCTGAAGAAATAATGAAGGTTATTAGGGGATAGTATGATATTTTTGTATGAATTTGCAGTTGGTGGAAGTGAGGATATTCCAAAAGACATACTATGCGAAGGAAAGGCAATGTTCGACACCTTATTAGACCAATTTTTGGAATTTGAGGAAGTAATTACTTTGATTGATGAGAGGTTTTTTGGAGAATATAAAGGAAGGGAAAACCTATATATTGAAACCATGAAGGGCGGAGATGATTTAACAAAAAAGATTGAAAATATGTTAGAAGTATCTGATGCTGCTTTAATCATTGCCCCAGAAGATGATGGGGTTCTCTACAATTTAACAAAACTTGTTGAAAATAGTGGAGTTTTAAATTTGGGTTCTTCAAGTGAGGCAATAAGAATAGCAGGAGATAAGTACCTAACCTACGAATCAATAAAAAATTCTGTCAAAACACCAAGAACAATGCCGTTAAAAAAGTATTTAATTAAAAGAAGAGACGGTTGTGGAGGAGAGCATTTTATTTATGATGAAAACTATATCATTCAGGAGTTTGTGGAAGGAGATCCTTACTCAGTAAGTTTGATTGTTGGGAAAAAAATACATCCAATATCATTGAATAAACAATACATAAACACAAACGGATACTGCGGTGGGGAAACTAACATAAATCATCCCTTAAAAGATGAGATATTTAAAGAATGTATAAAGGCGGTTAAAAAAATTGATGGATTAAATGGCTATGTTGGAGTTGATGTGATTGTTGGGGATGAAATATACATCATTGAAATAAATCCAAGGATAACAACATCAATTTATGGGATAAAAACAAACCCATCTCTTGCTAAGTTGTTGGTAGATAATGCCTATGGAAAAGAGTTAGAGTTTAAAGTAGGGAAAGGGAAAAGATTTATTAAAAAAGATGGAGAAATGCTTTTTAAATAATAAAAATAAAAAATAAAATAAAAGTATCTCGTTTATCCTCTTGGTTCTTTTGCCTTAGGTCTTAACTTTGTGTATCCACATTTTCTACATTTTGTTGCTTTCCATGGATTTCTTGCATTGCATCTCATGCAGATTTTTTTCATAAAGAGTCTCTTCATTGCCTCTTCAAATGCCATATAATCACCCTATAATTTTGATAAGTATTCTTTTTGAATCTCAACAATTTCTTTGGAATTTTTTGCATTTGCATACCTTTCAAGTAATTCTTCGTTAATCTTTATAAATGTTTCTGCCCATTTGAAACCATTTAATAAAGAGATGGCATCATTTTTATAGTTTGCGATGTATAAGGTAGCAATAAATGCCTCAAGTGTTGAAAGTTGGCATGGTTTTCCATAGTTTATTGGATTAGCAGCAATTAAAAAAGGCAAAGACCTTTGATTTTTTGTACTAACTTTATTAAATATCATTTCTGCCTCTTTCCATGAGCAATCCAATGCAGTTATTCCATATTTTTCAATAATTGGTTTATCTTCCACAGAAACAGATTTTTCAGCATAGGGATTTAATAGTAAAGAGTTTTTTGGTATTTTGTATGGGTTTTTTAAAATTATTGCTTTCCCCAACTTACCCATTTTTAATGCCGTGCATTTTTTAGGGTTGCATTGGTTTGCATGATAGATAAAAAGCTTCGGCATTGTTATCACAGTTTTGTAAAATGATAAAGAAAATTAAGTTGTATAAGTAGTATTTATCCTTTTCTATATAATAGAATTATCCACAACAAACCGGCAATAACTAAAACTATTACATACCAATTATGAATCAGCCAACAAATCTCTGATTCTAATTCTTTTTTAATAATATTCCATTTGTTATTGTTTGGTTCGTATAGTTTTATAATGTTTTTTAGTTTTATCTCTTCAATGGAGTTGTTTTTTATAAGATAGTAGTGTAGTTTATGATTTTCTTTGGTTTCCACTAATAACATTCCATTATTGTAAGCCAAGTCCATAATTTTTATACATTCATATTTATTTCCAAAAATCTTTTTTAGATAACTTTTTTCTATTGGAATGTCCCCTCCTCTGATTTTAGCAAAATAACATGGATTTGAGTAATTATTTATGATTTTTATAGTTTTATTTTTCCAAAGGAGATAATATGGCTTTTGATTTAAATAATCCTCATACCAATTTGAATAATTTGTATCAGAGCGATTAAATTTCCTCATAATAATATATAAAGTTCCGTTTATGCAGTGGAAATCTACACACTCCCAAGAAATATTTTCATATTTTGGAAGAGTTATATTACCTTCAAAATGGATTTTTCCATTGTAATATGAATATAAAGGGAATGATGTGTTTGATAGATGTCCATCTAATATATAGAATTTCTTAGCCTTTGAATCATAAGTTGTGAAAATACATCTAAGTTGAAGCGTGTAATAATATTTATTATTTTCAAACTCCTTTAATTTGGTTATATTAGTGTTATTTATCAATACAAGAACATTTTTTGGATTTTCAGTTTTTATCTTGTAAGAATAAACAAGTAATGCTTCATTAGGAGAACACGTTGGAGAAGATATGTCTAAATCATCAACTATATTAAAATCATTTGCCCATAGTATTTTTTCGGTGTAGTTTATTTTATTGTCGTTTGTTGTGTATATTAAAACCCCTAAAAAATCCACGTCTCCCCATAAATCATTTGAAAAATAACATCCTAAAAATGCCAATATGGCTGAATTATTGGTCGAGCCACACTCAAAATACGTTATGTTATGATACAATTCGGGAAAATAGTAATCTGAAATAGGAGTTATGTCAATTAAAGTTCCTGACTTGTTAAAATACAAAATCTCCGAATCGTTGTAAATGTATCCTAAGAGTTTATCATAAACAATATCATGATATATTATTATGAATCCATCCTTAAATGGACAAACTTCAGCCGAAGAGACGCTTAAAAAATAAATAGAAAATAAAATTATTAAAAATAAAATGAGTTTTTTCATAATTCCACTTTATTGTTTCTTTTTAACAAAAGATAAGCAAAAGTTACAAAGATTGCAATAATAACTCCATATAAATAATAATTTGTTATTACAGTATCTCCGAATATGCATTAGGTATGCACAACTGAGTATTATCTATTGGTTTATTTGTATATATGTGCATTCGAATTAATTCATTAATTTTGATAACGAATTCTTTTAAATTCATGGTTTTATAATTCGTATTTTTGTTTTTCCATTGCATTGCAACCCATAGATTGTGAATAATCGCTCTAAGTATAAACAAGAATAATCTTACTTCTAAAATCTTTGATTTCGTTTTTATAGCTATGTTTTTAAGCATTCTGAATCTTGTTTCGATATTCCATCGTTTTTTATACGTTTTTAGATATATTTTTGGTCTTTTGAAATCAATGTTGGTTAAGAAAGTATAATAAACTGTTTTCTTCTCCCCATTTATTATTACCTTCTCTTCTACGATAACTAATTTCGATATAGTTTTATCATTTATAAATTTTTATACTCTTTTTCGAGATAATATTTTATATCATTCTTTGGAACGAAACAGATATAATTACAACCATATCTTTCAAAAATTTTGATTATTTCGAAATTTTTAAACTCCCTATCGGTCAGAACTGTAAGTTTCTTTGGATTTATTTTTAACTCGTTAATGACGAATTCTAAGATTTCCTCAATATATTTTGGGAGGAAATTGTTATGAACTTCGATAATATCGCAATAAACCACCAAACTAAATGCCTTCGTATGTAAAACCGCAGTTATGTATTTGTATGAGCCAGAACCCCCCCTTTCTTTTCTGTAATTGTGAATTATATCGGAGGATTTTAAGTTTCTTCCATAGTATGCTTCAAAGTGCGTATCCATCGACAGGTAAAATTTGCCTTTTATCTTTTTTAAAATCGTCGATTATTGACTTAACGAAATATTTATATGCCTCTTTTATCATAGATATATCTGCGTTCTTTATGTATCGATAGTAAGAATCCACTGAAGGATACCCTAACGTGCTAATCGTTTCTAAGTATGTGTTGCTTTCTATAGCTTTGATGAATCCTTTAGAATAACCTTCAACCCGATAAATCCTCGGCGTAATTTGTAAAGCCTTACCAACAAAACTGTTAAATTCGTTAAAGGATTTTATTATTGTGTGTTTTATCCCCTTCATGATTTCACCTCCATATTTTTTTGATATTAACTATTCGATATTACCAAATATTAAGTTTTCTATTAGTTAGTATGATGTTCGGAGATACTGTTTAATTGATAGGATGTGTCTAAGATAGTTTATATGAGGTTATGGTGTATATCGTAGTAATATTATTAGCGCATATACAGATATTCTCACCATTATTCGGGTTATTGTTGTAGATTTCATTTATATAATTCCATTCTGATAATTCTATCTTAGACACACCAATTGATAGTAATCTTTATATACCCATATTATCAAATTAATAATAATGTCATATTATTGGGGACAAAATTACAAAATGGGATATTATGTCAAACGAAACCTTAACAAACAAAAATAACAACATGAACAATCAAAAAACATCAGATCAAATTAAGAAAACTATTGAAAATGTAGACACGACATTAATAAACAGTTTAGCAAGCCTTTTGTCAAGTGAGGTTAAAGCAAAGATATACATATACTTGAGGAAATATGGGGAAAGTACTGTTGATGAAATAGCACGTGGGACTGGGATATATCCTTCAACTGTTAGGGAAATTATATTGGAGATGTATGAGGAGGGGCTTGTTAATAGAAAAAAATTGGAAAAAGAAGGATTAGGCAAGAAACCCTACTTATATTCAGCAATTCCTCCAAGTGAGGTTGTGAAGAAACTATCAAAATCCCTCCAAAAGAAATTGAATGATGTATTTATACTTGATAAAAAACTCAAAAAGAAAGAGATAAAGATTCCGCTCTTACCAGTAAGGATTGTTATCGATGACAAAGAACAATAATTTATTCTTCTTTATAATAATTTGTTATTTCTTTAAAAATCGATTAGGTTAAATTTATTTTAGACATGTTCTTAAAAATTTTATAAGTCTTCAATGTGTTTAGAATATACTTAACAATAACAAATTTCAACAGAACAACCTATAAATTGGGGGATCAATATGAAAACCATATCCTTATGCCCTATTTGCTTAAAGCAGATACCTGCTGAAATAAAAGAAGAAGATGGTAAAATTATAATAGAAAAAGAATGTCCAGAACATGGGCATTTTAAAGACATATATTGGGAAGATGCTGAATTATACAAAAGATTCAGTAAATATGAGTATATCGGGAGTATAGATGTAACCAATACGGATGTTAAAAAAGGTTGTCCTTATGATTGCGGTCTCTGTCCAAACCACACATCAACAACAATCTTGGCAAATATAGACGTTACAAACAGGTGTAATTTAAATTGCCCAATCTGCTTTGCTAACGCAAACCACACAAAGAAAATTTACGAACCAGACTTTGAAGAAATAAGAGAAATGATGAAACTTTTGAGAAATGAGATTCCACCATGTCCTGCTCTTCAATTCGCTGGGGGGGAGCCAACAGTTAGGGAAGATTTGCCAGAATTGATAAAATTGGCAAAAGAAATGGGATTCGTTCATGTCCAAGTGGCTACAAATGGGATTAAGTTGAAAAATCTCGCTTATTTAAAAAAATTAAAAGAGGCAGGTTTATCAACAATTTACTTGCAATTTGATGGGATAACGGAAAAACCCTATTTGATTTCAAGGGGTAAAAATCTCCTACCAACAAAACTTAAGGTCATAGAAAACTGTAGAAAGGTTGGGTTTAATAGTGTTGTTTTAGTTCCAACATTGGTAAAAGGACTCAACGATGATCAAGTAGGAGATTTAATTAAATTTGCTGTGGAAAATGTTGATGTTGTGAGGTGCGTGAATTTCCAACCTGTGTCATTTACTGGAAGGATTGATGAATCAAAAAGATTAGAGCAGAGAATAACAATTCCAGATTTCATTAAGTTGGTTGAAGAACAAACAAATGGAGAAATATCTAAGGAAGATTTTTATCCAGTTCCTTTCGTAGCACCGATATCATTGTTTGTTGAAACTTGGACAAATACGACAAAGGCAAAGTTAACCTGTCATCAACACTGTGGGGCTGCAACTTATGTTTTTGTTGAAGATGGTAAGTTAATACCCATCACAAGGTTCTTTGATGTTGAAGGATTCGTTGAATTACTAAATGAGGTTAGAATGGATTTAACTTCATCAAAATTCGGTAAGACAAAGGCAATATTGCACATAGCAAAAGAATTGCCTAAATTGATAGACAAATCAAAAGCCCCGAAAAATGTAAAACTTGTTGAAATGGCAATTGAAATACTTAAAGACAACTATGATGCCCTTGCAAAATTCCACTACAACGCACTAATGATTGGTTGTATGCACTTTATGGATCCATACAACCATGATGTAAATAGAGTTAGGAGATGTGTTATCCACTATGCCACACCAGATAGAAGAATAATCCCATTCTGTGCTTACAACACCGTCCATAGAAAAGAAATTGAAGAAAAATTCTCAATACCAATTGAAGAGTGGAAAAAGGTTAAAAAATAAAATAGCAATTAATTAGATTCACTCTTTTCCAACTTCTCTTCCAATTCTTCCTCTTTTATTCTTTCCCCAGTTATCATATAAACTACTCTATCCCCAATTGAGGCAATTATATTCCCATTTCTTTCCAAATACTTTGCCGTAAATATTATTTCAGTATAAAGTGTTAAATTTTTAGGATTTTCAATGATTTTACTAATCATACTTCTATATAGTTGCTCATATAGATCATCTAACCTTTTATCCATTTCATAAACTTCTCTTGCTAATTCTTCATTTCGATTTTTAAATGAAATCATTGCATTTCTTAGCATATTAATTAAATAATCTTTCATAACAATTAACAATTCATTCTTTCTATTTCCATCTATATTTGACTTTAATAGAATTTTACAAATTTTTGAGGCATTATCCCCAACTTTTTCCAATTTTGAAGACAATTTGATAGCAGTCATTAATTCCCTTAAATCCCCCGAAACAGGTTGATATAAAGCAATAGCTTTAATACACCTTTCCTCTATTTTCATTTCCATTAAATCAATGTCCGTGTCTCTTTTTCTAACATGTTTGGCCAATTCCCTATCACCCTCTACAAATGCTTTTACGGCGTTTTCCATCTGGTCTATACATAAATCAACCATCTTCATTAAATCTTCTTCTACCTCTTTTAATATCTCATTAAATTTTTTTACCATTTAATTCACCTTTTAAAGAATTTTATCCAAATCTACCACTGATATAGTCATCTGTTTCCTTCTTATGTGGATTTAAAAATATCTGCTCTGTTTCTCCAAACTCAATTAACTTCCCCATCAAGAAAAAGGCTGTGTAATCAGAAACCCTACTTGCCTGTTGCATGTTGTGGGTAACAACAACAATTGTATAATCCTTAGCTAATTCAACCATCAACTCCTCTATCTTTAAGGTAGATATTGGGTCTAAGGCTGAAGTTGGTTCATCCATTAATAAAACCTCTGGTTTAACTGCTATCGATCTCGCTATACACAACCTCTGCTGTTGTCCTCCTGATAAAGATAAAGCATTTTTGTGTAGTTCATCTTTAACTTCATCCCACAAAGCTGCTTTCTTTAAAGCCCATTCAACTATCTTATCCAATTCTTTTTTATCCTTAATCCCATGAATTCTTGGACCAAATGCAACATTATCATAGATACTCATAGCAAAAGGATTTGGCTTTTGAAATACCATCCCCACTCTCTTTCTCAACTCATAGATATCAACATCTTTATCATAGACATTTTTTCCATCTAATAAAACCTCTCCTTCTATTCTAACGTTTGGAATTAAATCATTTAACCTATTTAAACATCTTAAGAATGTTGATTTACCACAACCGCTTGGTCCTATTAAAGCAGTTATTTTGTTCTCATAGATTGGGATGTTCACATCAAATAATGCCTGCTTTTCCCCATACCACAAATTCAAGTTTTTTGTTTCTATCTTCACCTTTGTCATTATTATCCCTTTTATATTTTTATGTCATCACTTAAACTGTATCTTATTGGAACGAATATTGCCAAAAATATTATAAGCATAACTAAAGCCGCTCCCCATGCCACCCGGTGGTCTTCTACAGAGGGACTTTGAACTAACGTATAGATGAGGAGAGGAATTGCTCCAACAGGCTCTAATGGATTTGTTGGAAAAACCTCATAAAGCCCACCAGCTGTAAATAGTAAAGGTGCTGTCTCTCCAGCAACCTTTGCCATACCTATTAAAATTCCTGTTAAAATTCCTTTTTTAGCCATCTTTGTGATAACTTTGAATATCACTTCTGCTCTTGTGCAACCTAATGCATAACCACCCTCTTTATAAATCTTTGGAACTTCTGCCATCGCCTCCTCCGTATAAACAGCAACATAAGGAGTTAATATTAAAGCTAAAGCTAAAGCCCCAGCCAAAGCTGAAAAAGTTCCCATAGGAACAACTAAGATACCCATAACAAACGTACCAACCAATATGGTTGGGAATTCCAGCATTATCTGTAATAGCATCTTTGTAGTTCTTCCAATAAAGCTGTTTGGAAATTCATAGGCATAAGATCCTGCTAAGAAAGCCAAAGGTAAGCCAATTAAGGTTGCTAAGAATGTCAGCATTAGAGTCCCAACTATTGCTGGGCCTATTCCTCCTTCGCTTAGTGTTCCAGTTATGAAAGTTAAACCCCTTTCCATTATTATTGGTAGTCCTTTTTCAACAATTGAAATTATTATGTGAAATAAAGGAAGAATTGCTAATAAAGTTAAAGCACCAACAACAAATAAAAATATTTTATCTTTAATCATCCTAATGGCTTTATGTTTAATGGGAGACATGCTCTCTCCACCTCTTCAAATAGTAAATCCCAATGATATTCACAACTAACCCTATAACAAACAATACTAATCCAGCAGAGTAAAGAACGGATGTCATATACTCATATAAAACTGCATTTCCAAACTGGTTTGCTATTAATGATGAGATTGTATATCCAGGAGCAAAGAGCTTATACGTTAAGTTGAACGCATTACCTATAACCAATGAAACAGCGACTGTCTCTCCCAAAGCCCTGCCAAAAGCCAATATAAGCCCTGAAATTATGGCTGGTCTTATATATTTTATTAAAACCTTTGTTGTTTCATACCTTGTTGCCCCTAAAGCTACTAAGCCTTCTTTATAAACAGAAGGGATCATTGCATAAGCCTCTCTAATAATTGCTGCTGCAAATGGAGTAACCATTATTCCCAATAAAATGCCTGCTGATAGATAGCAGTAACCTGATAATGGTGGATAGTTAAATAGGGGAATAAATGAAAAATGCTCATACAAAAATTTCATAATGTGGTCTCTCAACAGAGGGACTAATATAAAAGCCCCCCATATCCCATAAATTATTGTTGGAAGCCCTGCCATAATATCTGAAATTATAATTAAAGGATATTTTAGTTTTTTAGGAGCATAGTCATTAACAAATATTGCATAACAAATTGATAAAGGTAAAGCTATCAAAACAGCAATTGTTGCCGTATAGATGCTACCCCAAATTGGTGCTGCTAATCCATAAACTTCTTTTGACACTTCCTCTGCGGCATGCCAGACATTTGTTATAAACAAATCAATACCATATCTCTCAATAGCTGGAAGTGCATTGAAGAAATAAAAGCCCAATATTAAAACAAATAGTATAAACACAATAAATATGGCTGGCAATGTTATTATTTTAAATTCATCTATTTTTTTAAAAATCTTTTCCAAATCCATGGTTTCTACCTAAGTCGGCATTTTATTGCATTAATTGTGAATTAATTTTTAGATTAAAATAGGGGTAAGTGATATTTATACCTTACTTAAAATGGTAAAAATCATTAATCAAATAAAAATAAAAAAGGTTATGTTTATTCTTTAATCACGTTTACTGCATTTAATCCAATCTTAGCAACATCTTCTGGTAACCCTACATAACCAGGAGCTAAGTGTTCTGGTTTTTGCCCTTCAGTTAATGCCCATGTTAAGAAGTCTTTTATTGCCTTAGCTTTTTCTGAGGAGTAGTGCTTATAATTTTTATTTTCCCAGACCAATAAGTGTGTGAATGCAACTATTGAATAAGCGTTGTCTCCAGGAGCATCTAACATCTGCTTTAAATCCTCTTTGTATCCTTCTGTTGGGTTTGGAATGCTTGCCTTAACTGCTGAAACAGCGGCTTTTATTGCGTCATCTGTTGGCTCAACAAATTTACCATTTTTGTTTTCTAATGCTGCAACTGGCAGTTTTTCTTCAATTGCATAAGATAATTCAGTGTATGCAATTGAGTATGGTGTTGATTTTAATACTGCAACAACCCCTGAGTTTCCTTTTCCAGCAACTCCCCTGCCCATCTTATCAGCAGGCCAATCTACAACTTTTCCAGCTCCAACTTTTTCAGCCCATTCACTACTTATTAAACTTAAGTATGTTGTAAATATGGCTGTTGTCCCACTTGCATCACTTCTGTGAATAACAATAATCTTCTTATGAGGTATTTTGTCAGCAACTTCTGGGTTTATTTTTTTGATTCTTTCATCGTCCCAGTATTCAATCTTACCTAAGAATATATCTGCTAAAACATCTCTACTTAATTTTAATGATTTATCTCCAATTTCTGGGATGTTGTAGGTTACAACAACAGCCCCAACGATTTCTGGGAATTGTAATGGCTGGTCTCCTGTCTTTAAAAATTTATTCCACATAATTTCTTTAACTGGTGGGTCTGTCCTTCCTATATCAGTTAAACCTTTTAAAAATGCCTCCTGTCCGTGTCCTGAACCTCCCCCCTCATATTCAATCTTGATATTTGGGTGAGATTTTTGATAATCTTCAATCCATTTCTGGATTTGGTATTTTGGGAACGTAGCTCCTGTAGTTCTAATTATTATGGTAGTTGGCTTCTCATTGGATGGTTTCTCATTAGTTGAAGGCTGAGAATTCTCCCCAATACATCCCGCCATTGAGATTATTGGAACTATTAAGCACAGCCCCAGTATTAATGCCAGTATTTTTTTCACAGCATCACCTTTTTGAAGTTGTGATTAATTCACGATAGATTATAAAATACATAATAGTATATAAAGTTTTCTATTTGTCAATTTAAGTTCATATTTTATGAACTATATAGATAGGAGGAGATTAATGCTGTTAATGGAATAGTTAGTATAATTCCAACACTTCCACACAAACTTGCCAATATTTCGTAAGCAATAAAGTTATAGCTTGATATCACATATATTGATGTCCCTTTAACCATAAAATACAGTATTGGGGCTATTAGGGACCCAACATAAACCAATATTAGAGTGTTTGCCATAGTTCCCATTATGTCTTTGCCAATATTCATTCCACTTTCAAATAACTCATTAAATGTAATATTTGGCTTATGTCTCTTCAATTCATACAATCCAGAGGATATATCTACCGCGACATCCATTATCGCCCCTAAGGATGCCAAAATTATTGAGGAAATTAAAACCCCATAAAAATCAATAAAATGTCCTGAAAAAAGTATCATCTGAATGAATTCAGAAAATCCTCCTGGTGGAAGTTTCATCAGCTTTATTCCAATATATCCTAACAATCCAGCAACAGAAATTCCCAAAATTGTGCCTATCGATGATGAAATTGCCTTCTTATTGAACCCACATAAAACGAAAAAGCATACAAATATAATAATTCCAACCACAGCTATTGTTAATGTGATTGGTGAGCATCTATTTGCTATTAAAGGTAGAAGAACATAAAATATCATTACTATTGTGAATAGGAGGGACAATATAGTCTTAATTCCGTTAATTCTGCCTATAATCAAGATCAGCCCTAAAAATAATAAAAGATATGTATAAAAGTAGGTAACCCTATCGTATGTTATGTAAATCGGAGTATTTCCTTTGTAGATAATTACAACATTATCTCCTTTTTCAAAATAATTATCCAATAACCAATTTCCTCTTAAAACATTGCTGAATTTTATAGTTTTATTTCCTATTTTAACCCAAATATCTTGAAATCCAATTTTTACAACCCCATTGTAGTCTAAATTATCCTCAACTTTAACAACAACACCTTTTTTTATTGAATAATTGTTAAAATTTTTATAAAATGGAGAATAAACAATTATAAACATTGATATAACAAAAATAACTATTAAAAAAGTAAATTCAATCTTTATCTTATTGTTTTTGTTCATTCTTTCACCTTTTCAGCCAAAATAACCACTTCCAGTTCATGCGTATCTTCATCAAAGTAAATGCACTGTATTATTCCACCAACATTTACAACTACTGGAGTGTTTTTTAAATATCCGATAATCTCCCCTTTTTTAACTTTATCTCCAACATTCTTTTTAAATTCTGTTGCATCGACTCTTAAAACTTCAAACATCATCAACACCTCATTAAAAATTAACTGACAGTGTGATTACGAGAATCCTCTCTTTATTAGTTCTTTACTACACTCTTTAATCAC
>NZ_AGJL01000030.1 GCF_000243455.1 Methanotorris formicicus Mc-S-70
TTTAAATGTATTTGCGAAAGTCCTATTTTTTAAACATCAATTTACAAATCTTATCTTTCAAATGTAGTATTAGTATTAATGCAAAGATGGGTAGGAATGGGTAGTAGTAGACCACTCTTCCAACTTCTGTTGAATACCACAGTAACAATCCAAATGCTATCACAATTGCAGCATGCTTCCAACGACCTTCAGATAGATAACCTGCAACAATAGTTCCAAGTGTAATGGGCAAAACTGTAAATACTCCAAAGTATGCCGCTTTAGGATTGATTGATAGGTATACAGATTTTGCAGTTACTATTGCGATAGCCCCATAAAAAGGACCCAATATCGTTCCACAAACTGGGGCTAAACTCGGAGACAGATTTATTTTGTGTGGAGATACACTCACCATTTTGAATCCAGGGTAGAAAATGAATGTAAAAACAATCTCAATCGACATCATTAGTATAAGAAATCTAATTTTTGCATCCTGAGTCAATATTCTAAAAATATTCATGCTCCCCCCACAAGAAACTTCATTTTAATTTAGATAATCGGCTTTTAAATTTTATTGGAAACCCATGTTTTTGAGTATTTGCTTTAAATTGGTAGTGTTGTTCAATTGCAGAATAGAAATATTTTTAAACTATTACCTACCTAAAATAAATATTGTAAATTATGAATACCTTGCAAACGTGTCTAAATTTAATCTTAAGTTTAAATTTAGGGTGTATGATAAAAATGTTTACTTATTGCGTCTATAATTTATAGAATAGTTTTTTCTTTTGTACGGTTCTTAAATACTCTTCAACTATATTGTTTGTATTTTTAATCCAAACTAGTTATGGTTGGAGTTTCTATCAAAAACATCTTGGTGTGAAATGGAACTTGTGTACAATGGGTGATTTGTTATTAGTCATTTTGCAGTTAAATAATTATGCCCTATAATCTTAAAGTGTTAGATAAAATTAATTCAATTAAATAAATATTTAAATTTGTGATGGGAACTACGGTTTTATATTTAGACTTTGTTGTGTTTAATACTGACATAAATTCCCAGACTACTGTGAATTTCCAAGATTCTTAAAGTAAGTTTTTTACATATGGGGGAAATAATAAAATATAGATTTAATTGTACAAATATTAAATTGGTGGTAATGAATGTTTGAATTTTTGGCTAGCAGTCCCATTGTTGAGTTCTTTGTAAATTATGGGTGGTTGGGATTTATCGCATATATTTTTTTAGTTTATGGATGGTTATTTTTGTTAGGTATTGAGTTAAAGAGTAGGGGGCTTTTTGAGGATTGGATTTTTATGTTAACCTATGGGGTTGCATGGATAATCGCATGGGTAATTGCAGGAGGAATTGCATGGGGAATTGTTGGCGGAATTGCAGGAGGGATTATGTGGATAATCGCATGGGTAATTGCAGGAGGAATTGCATGGGGAATTGTTGGAGAGATTATAGCAGGAATTGCTTGGGTAGTTGCATGGATAATTGCTGGAGGTATTGCATGGGTAGTTGCATGGGGAATTGTGGGGGATATTGTAATGGGAATTTCATGGGGTATTGCGTGGATACTTGCAGGAGGAATTGCGTGGATAATGGCGAAGGAAATCGCATGGTGGGTTATTGAGGAAATGGTAAAATCGAAATATGGTAGGGCACTAAGATATTTGGAGAATAACGATCCAAATAATTGTTTAAAATATTTAAATCAACTGTTATATTTGTTAAAAAATTATGAGGATGATGAAAAACCATACTTTAACGAAAATTTAGCAAATAAAGTAATTTCTTTAAAAAACAATTTAGCATTAATAGAAAAAGCAAACAATTATTACAATTCGGGCAATTATAAAGAGGCTTTGAAGTTATACAAAAAAATAATAAATAAAAATCCAGAATTAAGGGAGATTCTTGGGATTAAACATAAAGAACTAATTGCAATTAAAAAAATTCCGACAGAAGAAATTCAAAAAATAGATGAATCACTAAAAAATGAGGAATTGGAAGAACTTAAACACGAAGAACAACCATCAGTAGAATCACACTTAACAAAAGCAAAGGAACTCTCATCAAATGCATTAAGTTTATTTAACCAAAATAAATTAGGGGATGCAATTGATAAATGGATGGAGGCAATTGAACAATATAAAAAAGCAAAAAAAATTGCAAAACTTAATGAGGATGAGGAAATAATGGGGCCGATAAATAAAAATATTAAGATATTGGTTAATAATGCTCTAAAAGCCGGAATTATGTTAATATGTGATGGATTGGGGTGTGACGTGCAAAATACATTAAGTAAGGTTAATGAATTTGAAAGTTTCTTAAATAGGCATAGGAATTATTTGGATGTGGAAGAATATGATCAGTATCAAAAGGTTCTTGGTGAACTTGGAATAAAGACAAAGTTAAAAATTGTTGAATTAGGAGTTGGTGAAGCAATTTCTTTAAAATCAAAAAATGACTACTTAAAAGCGAGAGAAATCCTGAAAAATGCCCTAAAATTATTAGAAAACGTTGAAAATGAAGTAAAAAGTAAAAAAATAAATATGTTCAACAAGCAAATAAATACTTTAAAAACTCAAATAGAGAATGAGTTATCGCATATTAAGAACATACTTTTAGAAGATGAATCTCCAATAGACATACAACTAAATCAAATAAATTCAACACCCGATAAGGAGAATAAAACCTAAAACTTTAAAATCACTTTTGTGATATCATGATTGCTGTTATTCCTATGTTTAATGAGGAAAGGAATATATTGAAGGTTTTGAAGGATTTGGAGGAATTGGGGATTGATGCGGTTGTTGTGGATGATGGGAGTGAAGATAACTCCATAAACATTGTTGAGGAGTTTTCAAAAAAATCAAAAAATAACATATATCTAATAAAAAAAGAAAAAAATGAGGGTAAAGCAAGAGCATTGAAAGATGGTACAGAGTTTGCGTTGAAGTTAAACCCAGAGTATATTGTATATATGGATGGGGATTATCAGCATAAACCAAAAGATATTCCAAAGATGATAGAAAAATTAAAAAAGGGAAATGCAGATGCTGTTTTTGGGATTAGGAGATATAAGTATATTCCAATCCACAGGCAGGTATCCAATTTTTTAGCGAGTTTGATAATGTCTTTGGTAGTGACATTCTATTCAGGAAAAATTTATATTTTTAAGGACATCCAATGTGGATATAGGATAATAAAGGCGAAATTTTTAAAAAATGTTTATTTTGGGGAAGGATACAGTGTTGAGCACCTAATAGCATTACAACTTGCAAAAAGGAAGGCAAAGATTATTGGGGAGTATGTGGATATTGAGTATCATCCAGATGCAACTTCGTACATAACCACTAAGAAGATTTTGGATGTTGTAAAAGAGGTGGCAAAGTTTGTTTTAAAAGGAACTCCAAAAAATAAGGTAATATTTGCCATATCTATGTTAAATGCCATTAAAATAATAAAATCAATAATTCCACCAATTCAATTATAAGGTATCTCAGAAGGCATTCAAATATATTCAAACATTTTGAACGCCCTCCTTCATCGATACCCGCTCCCTTTTACGGGACTGACCTTCTCCCTACTACCCCAAAGAGACATCTCGGGAATAGCTTAAAATGAGGTGGTTTTTGTCTCCTGACGTGGAGACTTTATATCTAACGTCTGAAAAGAGCAATATTGGATTTGTTAGATTTATGGCGATAGTATCAAACTGTATAGAATATTTGAGATACAAATATGGATTATCGTTTTATGAAGTGATTAAAGAGTGTAGTAAAGAACTAATAAAGAAAGGAATATTGTAATCACACTGTCAGTTAATAAACATGCTAAGAAAGTTTGAATAGTTAGCCATTAAAACAAGTTAATTACTTTTTTCCACAAAATCCTTTATCCTATACAACATCTCAAAGGCATCTTTTCTTTTTATATCCTCTTCACTTTCAAAAAATTTCAATAATTTTTCTTTTTTCTCCTCGCTAAAATCTGTCTTATCAAGGACGTTTTTAAATGTTCTTAGTGGGTAGTAGAGAGATTTTGCTATTTTTATTAATAAATCTCCCTCTTCCTTGCTAATTAATCCTTTTTCAACAGCATTCTTTACCATAAATCTAAAACTGACAAGAGAGAAGGATATTTGATTAAAGTCATCGTCAAATGTAACTGCAACCTCATCATCGTCCACAATAGCCCCTTCTTTATAAAGTTTATAAACTTCTCCAACCCCAATCATGCTATAAACATCTAACTCAGATGCTCTTAAAGCCCCCATTGAACCAGCACCAAATATAACTTTGCCTTCCTTTAACCTGTAAAGAATCTCCCTATGCCCTACTGCAGTATTCTGTAAAAATACCCCATCAATTATGCCAATAACATCATACTTATTCATGCCTGGGCTTAATAAATCCCCTCTTTTTATTGGGGGAAAAACATCAGCATCAATAATTGCCTTAATTTCATCTTCCTTTAATGTAAGTTTTGAGAATATTGCTATCTTCATAATTTCACCAAAAATTTTTGAACTACAATCTTTCCCACAATGCTTCAAAGTACTCTTTCTCTTCTTTTAAAACTTTTTTATCCCTAATAGCGATACTTGATTCCTTATTTTCAAATAATCCGCTATCTGTCCAATTGTGGCTACCTACAACAACAATATCATCAACAATAACCAACTTATTATGCACTCGTGTTTTTGAATATTTAACAGAGATTCTCTCACTTGCTAAGTAGTTTTTTGCTTCTTTGTTTGATTCCACTTCTTTATTTAAAATTATCCTTACCATAACTCCCCTTTTTCTTGCTTCAATTAGGGCATTTAGTAGTTCTTCTGTTTGTTTGCATCTAAACATGGAAAACATTATAATATCAATTTCCCTTTCTGCAGATTTTATGATGTTTAGAACATAATAAAAGTATTTTTCATCATTTAAAACAACAATATCTCTTTCTTCATCAATAATCTCTTCTGTAGTGTCTTCTAATGCCTGTATTAGGATTTTTATTTTTTTGTTTATTATTGAAATCATAAGCATCAGGATTGTTAGCAATATTAACAATACAATCAATAAGAATGTATTAAAATCCACAATATCCCTCCACTTTAAGTAAGTTTAAATTTTTAAATGATTTTTTGTTCTTTCAAAAACCTAAAAATTATAAATTACTTTTTTTATATTTTTTTATGTCATTTATATTATGGGGGATAAAGTATGTCCATATTTTTCTTCAAAAGAAAACCAGAAAGAGAAGTCATAGAATTTATAAAATACCACATAGGGTTATCAAAAAAAGCAATAGCAATACTAAAAGAATTTTTAGACAATAAAGACAAAGAATATCTAAACGAAATTACATCCATAGAAAAAGAAGGGGATGAAATAAGGAAAAAGGCAATATTAAAACTTTATGAGGCATTTCTTCCAAGTATGAGGAGGGAGTTAAATTACTCAATAGAAATTTTGGATGAAGTATTAGATAGTGTAAATCATGGAGCGAAGATATACGATTTGATGACTTTTGAGTTAGACAACAACATAAAAGAAAAGTGCAAATTGGTTCTTGACATGTCCATTGAGATGCTTGATTGTTTGATAAATGCGGTTAATGCCTTTGAAGAGAGAGGGGACTTTAATGAATGTATAAAAATAATAAAAATGAGGGAGGAGGAAATTGATGACATCCATCATGAGATTTATAGATACATGGTCAATATGGAAATCAATAATTTTTGGGAAGGGAAATTGATGAGTGATCTTGTGGATATGATTACAAATATAAGTGATTTAATTGAAGATGTGGCAAATGAATTTCAAGTAATATACTTAAGTTAATAAGGTGATTGCAATAATTGAGATACTTATTGGGTTGTATATATCTCTTGTAATAGGGGCAAATGATGCTGCTAATGCTCTTGGCACAACCGTTGGAGCAAAGTTAATGAGTTATAAAAAGGCGGTTCTTTTATTTGGAATTTTTGTTCTCATTGGGTGTTTAAATGGTTATAATGTTGGGCATACGATGAGTTCTATTGTAAGTGGGGATATAACACTGCCTCTAATAATAGCAGGGGTAATAATAACCTTCCTAACATCAAAAAAAATTCCCATCTCTACGCATCAAGTAATCGTTTCTGCATTGGTTGGTTTAAATTTAAATTCCGCTGATTTGAATCTTTTTGTTAAAATTGTTAGTAGTTGGATTATATCCCCAATCCTTGCAGGGGTTTTGGCATACGTAATTTACAAGATTTTTGAGAAATTGGAAATTCCGATATTGAAGAGAGAAAATTTTTTAAAATATGGGTTGGTATTTAGTGGGGGTTTAATTGCATACAACTTGGGGGCAAATGATTTACCAACAGTCCTTGGAACCATATCTAATGAGTTATCAATCTTTATTGTTGGGGCCGTTGCCTTATGGTTTGGGGCATTGTTTTTTGGAAAGGGGGTTTCAGAAACTGTTGGATTGGAACTTGTTGAACTAAATCCACTTCCTGCATTTATCGCCCAATTATCTGCTGGATTGGCGGTGTTTGTATTTACCCAATTCGGAATGCCAGTCTCTACAACCCAAGCAATTATTGGTGGAGTTGTTGGAGTGGGGTTAACGAAGGGAATTAAGACAGTAAGTTGGAGAACACTGAGAAATGTTGTGTTAGGATGGGTCTCTGCCCCAACATTTGCTCTAATTATTGGTTATTTAATACAACCTCATTTTTAAAAAATTATAAAAATACGTAATACAACAATTTCTATAATCAAAATATGGGTGGTTTAATGGAACAGATAAAATACATGGAAGAGGAAAAAAAGTATCATTTACAAACTTACGGAAGATTACCTGTTGTTTTGGTTAAAGGAGAAGGAATGTATGTTTATGATATTGATGGAAAAAAATATATAGACTTCCTTGCAGGGATTGGTGTTAATAATGTAGGGCATTGCCATCCAAAGGTTGTTGAGGCAATAAAGAAACAGGCAGAAACCTTAATCCACACATCAAACATCTACTACACAATTCCGCAAATAGAACTTGCAAAAAAACTCGTTAATTTGAGTGGGTTAAATAGGGTGTTCTTCTGCAACAGTGGGGCTGAGGCAAATGAGGCAGGTATAAAATTAGCAAGAAAATACGCAAAGGAAATTTTAGGCAAAGATGGTGGAGAAATTATAACAATGGAAAATGCCTTCCATGGAAGGACAATAACAACAATAACTGCAACACCAAAACCAAAATATCAGAAAGGATATGAACCATTAGCCCCTGGATTTAAATATGTCACATTTAATGACATTGAGGCGTTAAAGGAAAACATAACAAATAAAACGGTTGCCATAATGATTGAGCCAGTTCAAGGAGAAGGAGGAATACACGTCGCTGATAAGGAATATTTAAAAGCAGTTAGGGATTTGTGCGATGATAAGAATTTGGTTTTGATATTTGATGAGGTTCAATGTGGAATGGGAAGGACTGGAAAGATGTTTGCTTATGAGCATTATGGCATAGAACCAGATATCTTAACTCTTGCTAAAGCATTAGGTGGAGGTGTGCCAATAGGTGCAATGCTTTCTAAGGAGGAAGTAGCAAAGGCAATGGGTTATGGAGACCATGGAACAACCTTTGGAGGAAATCCATTGGCATGTTCTTCCGCATTAGCAACAGTTGAGGTTATTGAGGGCATTTTGGGACATGTTGAGGAGATGGGAAGATACTTTAAGGGTAGATTGGAAACATTAAAGGAAAAGTATCCATTTATAAAAGAGGTTAGAGGCTTAGGATTGATGCTTGGGATGGAGTTGGAATTTAATGGGGGAGAAATTGTTAAAAAGATGCTTGAGAAGGGCTATTTAATAAATTGCACATCTGATGTTGTTTTGAGGTTTTTACCACCTTTAATTGTTGAAAAGGAACATATAGATGGATTAATTGAGGCATTGGATGAGATATTTAGTGAAATAAACAACAAATAATTAACAATTTTTATTTTTTGGTGAAAATAATGATTAAAGAAAAGAGAAAAGTGGAGGTTATTGGTCTCGAACTTCCAATCTTTAAAGGAAACGAATGTGTAAATTTGGCAGAGATAATTGCTCAATATCCACTAAAAGATGGAGATATTGTTGTTATCGCTGAAACATTAATATCAAAACTTGAAGGGAATATTTTAAAGAAAGAAGATATAGAACCATCAAAAGAGGCAGTAGAACTTGCTAAAAAACTTGGAAAAGAACCAGAAGTTATGCAGGTTATTTTAGATGAGGCGAAGGAGATTGTGAAGATTGGGAAGAATTTTATAATAACCGAGACAAAGCATGGTTTTGTTTGTGCCAACAGTGGGGTAGATGAGAGTAATGTAAATGGCATAAAACCACTCCCAAAAAATCCAGATGAAAGTGCTGAAAAAATAAGGGGGGAAATTGAAAAAATAACCAAAAAGAAGGTTGGAGTTATTATATCCGATAGTGTTGGAAGGCCTTTTAGAAAGGGAGCGGTTGGAGTTGCTATTGGTGTAAGTGGGATTTTGGCGTTATGGGATAGAAAGGGGGAGAAGGACTTATTTGGGAGGGAATTAAAAACAACAGAGGTTGCTATTGCTGATGAATTGGCAAGTATGGCTAATGTTGTTATGGGGGAGGCTAATGAGGGCATTCCTGTTGTTATTATTAGAAATGCACAAGTCCCTTTTGGTGACGGAAAAGGAAGGGATTTAATTAGAAATAAGGAAGAGGATGTTTTTAGGTAATATAGTTTTGCGAAATTTATTGGAATTTATTTATGCCCATTAATGTTGTTGTTATCGAGTCCTAAATTTATGTGGTTGTATTCAACATCTAACGCAAAAACTGTATTTGGATTATTAAGTAAATTGGGGGGATAATATGAGACACTTTTGGCTTCTACTACCTTTATTTGTTCTAATTCCACAAACCTTTGGGGTAAATATGACTGTTGATTTGGGGGATCATGCCTATTTAAAGGTGGTTTCTGATAAAAACATCAGTTCCTACTTGGAGAAAAACCTAAAAGATTATGAAGACATCAACTCAAGGTTTGAAGATGGAAAATATAAAACCTACATAAAAGTTAAGTGGAATGGGAAGGAGTTTATCTACAACATCTCTCCTATTAAAAAACTTGGAAACTTTTCCTATAATGTTGAGAGTGATGCTTATCTATCAGTTGTTGAATCAAAGGTAAACAATAATACATTAATTGCTAAGGTTGAGCCGAATTATAAGATAATTATTTTAGGCGTTAGTTTGTTTATTATAATTCCATTGATTAGTGGATTGTTGGTAGTTGGCTATATAAGAAAATTAACAAAAAATCTCCCAAAATCAATAAGGGAAAGGGCAGAGGTAAATAAAAAGATTGCCATCTTTTCCATATTGCATATGCTTTTATGCGTTTTACTCTTTATTCCGGCATTGTTTATTTGCGATTTACCAGCATTGGTTGTTTATCTCCTTAATTTTGGAGATGTGGCAAGTGCAATGACAATTATAATTGGGATATACGCAATAATGGTATTCTTTCCTATGATATTTGGAGTTAAGTACCTCCTAAAAATCCACGATGTGAAGAATAGAAAAGGAGCATCATTGGAGGTTGTTGGGGTTTTAATATTGCCAATGATTGTTGGATTTTTTGTTATATTCCAACTACCTTCATATTTGCCAGATGGGTTCTATAATGTTTTAGAAAACCTCCCAATACCAATGAGGATTGCATTTTGGATGGTCGTTGGATTTATTGCTTTTTACATTCCCGGAAGGTTGATAGGGAATGTCATAATAAAAAAGAAAGAAAGAGAGTCGTATCATGAAAAGATTTTAAAACTTGTGAATGAACTGACAAAAAAATTAAATGCAAAGAAATTTAAGGAAATTAAAATCATTGAAGGAGATATGGCAAACGCCATGGTTGTTGGACTTCTTAATGAAAAACTAATATTAACCACAAAATTAATCAATATTCTTAATGAGGATGAATTAAAGGCAATCCTTGCCCATGAGATAGCACATAAAAAGAAAAAACATATAAAAATTTGGCTATTTGTATGGCTTATTTTAGGGGTTTTTATATTTAGTAGTATAAATTACATCCTTGATGCCATTAAAAAGGTTTTTGGAGATTACTGGCTAATTGGGATTTCAATATTTACAATTGGCTATCTTTCACTATTCGCTATTGATATGTATTTGAGTAGAAAGAGGGAGAAGGAAGCAGATATTATTGCATCACAAATAATGAGTCCAAAAACATATATCAAAGCACTGGCAAAAATTCACTATGCAAACTACATGCCAGAGAAGGGATTTTTAAACATCTTCTCAACACATCCTTCCATGCTAAAAAGGGCAGAATTTGTTGGAGAGAAATTTGGAATATCAAAGGAAGAAATTAAAAAAATAATTGATGATGCATATAACGAAGTTGAAAAAAAGGTGAGTTAATGGTAGAGAAAGTTTATGGCATTGGCGTGGGAGTTGGAGATAAGGAATTATTAACTTTAAAGGCAAAGAATATTTTGGAGAAGGTAGATACCATCTTTGTTCCAATATCAAAAGAAGGAAAAAAGTCCATAGCATTGGAAATAGTTAGAGACTACATAAAAAACAAAAAAATAATTGAACTTCTCTTTCCAATGACAAAAGACAAAGAAACATTAAAAAAATACTGGAATGAGGCATCAAATAAAATAATGAATGAGAGTGGGGAAGTTGCAGTTCTTACTTTGGGAGATCCAACATTATACAGCACATTCTCCTATGTTTGGAATATTTTAAAAGAAAACAACATAGATATTGAGATAATAAACGGCATCTCTTCCCCATTTGCTGCTGCAGGAAGGCTAAATATTCCTTTAGTTGAAGGGGATGAGAAACTCTGCATTCTTCCACAGGGGAAGGATTTGGAGAGATATTTGGATGAGTTTGATACCATTGTCGTGATGAAGACAACGAATTTAGGGGAGAAGTTAAAAGAACTAAATGATAAAAAAGATAAATATGTTATTGGAATAGTTAAAAAAGCAACGTTTGAGGATGAAAAAATTGTTTATGGAAAAATAGATGAAATTGATTTCGATGAATTTAAAGATTACCTATCAATTGCAATAATAAAAAAGGTTAAATAAATAGCAAAATAAATTATAATAGAACCATAAAAACAGTGAAAGCATGAAGATATTGGATAAATGCGTTGGATGTGGAGAGTGTGTCCCATTCTGTCCATTTGAAGCAATAAAAACCTATGGAAAGGCAATAATTGATAAAGAAAAATGCACAAACTGCGGGATTTGCTCTAAGTACTGTCCAATAAGTGCTATTGAAGAAGAATAAATTTATTTTCTTTATTATTTACTATAAAAATTAAATGGGTGATTTTATGTATATTGGAAGATTTTTGGTTGTTGGAAAGACAAAAGAAGGAAAGCCATTTGTATGCTACAGGGTTTCAAGCAGAAGTTTTCCAAATAGGGAGGCAAAGATTATTGATGAAAATACCATAGCAATAATTCCAAAAGACCCAAATGAAGTTTTTAAAAACCCATACATCACCTACAATTGCATAAAAATTGTAAATGACATTGTTGTGGCAACTAACGGCTCTCACACTGATTTCATTGCTGAGAAATTGGCATTTAATTATCCAAAAAGAGATGTTTTAATCTATCAATTAATAACCTTGGATTATGAGAAGGATGCATACAACACTCCAAGAATAGGGGTTATTTTAGATAAAGAAGAATGCTACATGGGATATGTCAAAGATGATGAATTAAGAGTTAAAAAAGTTGAACTTAAAGAAGGAAAAGGTTATTATTTAAGTACCTATGAGTGCTGTGCAATCTCAGAAGAGCAAGTTATTGATATAGGGGGAGAAACTCCAGAGGAGATTTGTGAATACATCTTAAACTACAAAGAATTTGAGCATCCAGTAACCTGTGCAACGGCTGTTATTGATAAGGATGAAATAAAAATAGCAACATTATAAATTTTTATAAAAACCATCTTTTCAAATCAATCGCATCATAAGGACACATCTCATGGCAACAATAGCATTTTATGCATTTCTTTCTATCTATTTTTAAATTAATTATTGCATTAACTGGGCAAACCTTTTCGCAAATCCTGCATTTTATGCATCTACTCTTGTTTATTTTCGGTTTTGGAATCATAATATTAAATATCATCCTCACTATTTGAGGAGGTAAAAGGGAATTCAAATAAACCGTATCTGGTTTTTTAAATTTTAGAGGTTTTATCTCATTGAGAGATTTTTTCTCATTTTTATCTGCATCTATTACTTCAAAATCAACTTTAAGCAATTTATTTGTTAAAATATCATCCATTTTATAACCAATATAATAAGATGCAAATAAATCAACTGCAACAGGATTTTTTGAGCCCATAATTATCTTTGAATGCTTTACTTTTCCATTACTCGGACCATTTCCTTCCATTCCCCAAATCCCATCCATAATGGTTACTATCTCTTTATCTTTGGTTATAAATCTATAGAGTTCAACCAACAATTTTGCAAAATCCTCTTCCTTTGGAAAATATCCATGCAATTTTGGCTTTAAACCCCCAGGAACGCAACCATATAAATTCTTAACTGCCCCAGTAAATTTCATCAAAACGTGTGTTTTTAGTTTTGGAAGGTTTATTATCAAATCACTCTCAACAACAGTTTTTGGAATTGGAATCTCTTTATCGAGAATTTTTGTTTTTATATGTTCATCCTTCTCAAATGCAATATATTTTATGTCATATTTCCTACAGATATCCTCAATTCCAGAGACGCTAAAGGATTTTCTCGTTGAGTATCCAGAGGACTCTCCAACAATAATCTTCCCATCAAAATTATCCTGTAAGTATTTTATAATCCACTCTAAGAACTTTGGATGGGTTGTAACTGCCCTCTCTGGTGGATATGGGCCAAGAATGTTGGGCTTTATGAGTATTTTATCAAATTCCTCAAAATTGCATGATTCAAATGTTGAATCCAAAAAGTTATTATCCAATGAATCGTAATCCTCTCTTATTGAATAAAAGACCTTTTCCATAGTATCCCCCAATTAACTCTAAATAAAAATAACTTTAAAATCATATTTAAGGGTGATTATGTGTATATTGATGCTCATTGCCATGTTGAGGATAAGGCGTTTAACAAAAATAGAGATGAGATAGTAAAAAATGCAAAAGAAAATGGCGTAGAGATTGTTACAAGTGGTGCAAGTTTAGGAGGGTGTAGGAGGGCATTAGAATGCAAGAAAAAATATAACATCCATATAACCTTAGGTTTTCACCCAAGTAATGTTAGGAGTGATGATAAGGTTGTTGATGAAGTCTATAAATTAATAGAAGAAAATGAAAAAGAGATATTAGCGGTTGGGGAAATAGGAATGGATGTTAGAGTTGAGAATAAGGAAAAACAGGAAGAAAGATTTAGAAAATTTATAAATTTAGCGGAAGAGTTAAATAAGCCAATAGTTATTCATGCAAAGGGAATGGAAAGGGAATGTTTTGATATCGTAAATAATAGGGTAGTTTCCATGTATCACTGTTATAGTGGAGATTTGAATTTGGCAAAAGAAATCATCAATAGTGGGCATTACATTTCCATCTCAACGTTAATCTGTTTTTCAGAGCATCACCAAAATTTAGTAAAAAACCTAAATTTGGAAAATATCGTTGTTGAGACAGATAGCCCATATTTGTCTCCAATAAAAGGAGAGAAAAATGAACCAAAAAATGTTATAAAAGTTGTAGATAAAATTTGGGAACTTAAAAAAGATGAGTATTCAAAAGAAGAGATTATAAAAATAATTTATAAAAATACAAAGGAATTATATGGGATTTAATTTACTCTGGTTTTTCCATCAACTTCTTCTTACCCAATACCTTACCTTCTGGATGGTGTGGTTTTCTACTTACTGCGTCCATTGCTTTCTCCAACTCCCTCGCTTCATCCACCAACATGGCAGCATATCTGAGCATCTCATGAGCAGATGCAACAATTGGGACGTATCTTTCCATCTCTTTTACCATGAAACAGCCTTTAACATCCACATCTCCAACCTTCTCAGCGATTGTAAATGCTGCCATTGCCTTTGCCTTTGCATAAGGATTGGTGAATTCCATCGCTTCAACCGCTTTTTCTTCGTTAATAACGATTTTAGGCAATGGAACTTCTTTTCCTTCTTTAACAGACTCAATCATCTCGTCAATAGCATTTTGAACGATTCTTAACGCTCCAGTTCCTGCTAAAACTCTAATTACATCGGCATTAAACAACGCCATCTCAACAGGGTCTAAGAACTGTCTTCTCGCTCCAATCATTGGGTCGCATTTTATGATAATATAACCAAGTCCTTCCTTTTCAATTTCATCCTTTGCTCTTAAACCTGGAGCGTCTCCAACGATAACCGCAGGAATATCGCTTTGACTTAATATCTCTCTCGCTTTCTTTGGTCCTGGAGCGGCTGGATTTGGCCCTATGTAGATGATAAAATCTGGCTTTATCTCATTTACCATCTTTGTTGCTACCTCTTCAACTGAAGTTGGATCCATCTTTGCCCCACTACCCAAAACTCTAACATCTATGTCCTTCCTATCTGCTCTTTCGTCCAAACAAAGATCTATTATTGGAGACATCCCGATGTTACCACACTTCAATATTCCTATTTTTACTACCATTATATCACCTTTTTTCATATTTAAGTTATATATGGTAATAAATTATGATATCAAATATATATAATTTATTATTCAAAATCAAACAATGGTGGCATCTTGTCATCAATCCCTGGAATATATCCATAGATATCTCTGAGTTTCAACTGCATTCTGTGGAATATGTATGCGAGTGGAATTTCCATTGGACAGACGTCTTCGCATTGCCCGCAGTTTATACAACTTTGGGAGACGTGGGACAACCTAATACCCTGAAACATTACTGGATCTGGAGGAATTTTGCCTTTTTCATCGAGGTAATCCGCCTCCAATCTACACTCTCTACAGAAACAGATTGGACAAGCATCTCTACAGCCATAACACTTAATGCATCTATTCCAATACTCTTGCCATCTTTCAAGGTCTGGATATTCCTCCTCAAGGTGCTTTTTCTGGAAACCTTTAGCGAGTTTGATCATGCTCTCTTCTATCTTCGCTCTAATTTCAATACCTTTGTCAGAAGGCTTTTTAGTTTTTATATAACCTTCTTTTTCAGCATTTTCAATGAGTTTTTTCCCTTTCTCTGAGCAGATTTCAACGAACGTCCATCCTGGTTCTGCCCCCCAGTTTCCACATGCTAAATCCGCATTTCTTGGGATTTTTAATTCGCATCTTTGGCAGTTCTTCCTCCTTCCAAAACCTTTTTCTTCCAACTCATGGATTTTTACTGCCTTATGTTCCCCATTTTTTAACTCGATGATGAATTTTCCTTTATCGATTTCCTCCTTCACAACATCCTTAGGATCTACCTCATAAAATAGTTTAATCATCTTCATCGCTGTAATTGGACTAATGGTTCCTCCGCAGTTCAAACCGATCATATAGACGTTATCTAAGTTGATCTGGTTCAACTTCGCCAATTCCCTTATTGCCATAGCATCGCATGGTTTAACAGAGACTGCAATCTTTTTATCTGCTAAGTAGTTCTTTATCAACTTCCCAAAATTCGTTGGAGCACAGTGTAGAGAACCAGCAGTCTCAATTAGTTCTTCCGAATTCGTTATGAATGCTGGAATCCCATCATAGAGATCCTCTCCTTTCTTTAATGCTAAGACACCATCAACGAGTTTTTTATCCAGTAGATATCTGAATAATGCAGTTACTGCTCCACCACATTCCGCCTTTTTTAAGATACCCTCATCCGTAGCCTGGATTAGGAGATATTTGTCCATAATATCACCGTTATAAAAATTTAAAAGTTTATTTTTAAGTAGTTTCGGAGGATACTGCTTTGCTCGGCATTCCTTCACTAATTTTTAATTTTTCAACTTTTACAGCACATACCTTAAGTTCTGGAATCTTACAATTTGGATCAAGAACGGTGTTTGTTAGTATATTTGCAGTAGTTTCTGCAAAGTGGAATGGCATAAATACAACGTCTTTTTTAATATTTTCAGTGATTCTTGCTTTCACAATAACTTCTCCTCTTCTCGAGGATACCTTAACTAATTCGTTATTTTTAATACCTAATTTCTTAGCGTCTTCTGGGTGTATTTCTACGAATCCTTCGTTTATTTCACCTACCATGTGTTTACTTCTCCTCGTCATCGTTCCTGTGTGATAGTGGAATATTACCCTTCCAGTTGTTAAGATGAATGGATATTCGTTATCTGGCAATTCTCCTGGATCTTCGTATTCAATTGGGAAGATCACTCCCAAACCGTCCGGAGTTAAGAATTTTTCAGTGTGTAAAATTGGTGTTCCTGGATGGTTTTCATCCTTGCATGGCCATGGTATTCCTTCGACTCCCAATCTTTCGTATGTAATTCCTGCGTATTGGGGCGTTACTTTTCTAATCTCTTCGAATATCTCTCTTGGTGAGTTGTAGTTAAACAACTCTTTATATCCCATTTTCTCTGCAAGTTTTTTAATTATTATCCAGTCCTCCAATGCCTCTCCTGGTGGATTTACTGCTTTGTTTATCTTTTGAACTCTTCTCTCAGTGTTTGTAAATGTCCCATCCTTCTCTGCCCAGCATGCCGCTGGAAGAACAACATCGGCAAGTTTTGCAGTTTCAGTTAGGAAGATATCCTGAACTATCAAAAAGTCCAATTCTTCCAAAGCATGTTCAACGTGCCCAATGTCTGGATCTGACACCATCGGGTTCTCTCCCATTATGTAGAGGCATTTTATCTCTTTACCTGCGTTTTCTATCATTTCAGGAATTGATAAACCTACTTTATGGTTTAACTCAACTCCCCACACTTCTTCAAACTTCTCATAGGCAACATCTACCTTCTGATAACCCGGAAATACGTTAGGTAGAGCACCCATATCACAGGCTCCTTGGACGTTGTTTTGTCCTCTTAATGGATTAACTCCAGTTCCTCTCTTTCCTAAGTTTCCGGTTATCATTGCCAAGTTACAGCATGATTTAACACTATCTACACCATGTTTGAACTGAGTAACTCCCATACAGTAGAGTATCGACGATCTCTCAGAACCTCCATATATCTTCGCTGCCTCTATAATTAATTCGGGAGAAACTCCACAGATTTTTGAAGCATATTCGGGTGTGTATTTTTCAACGACTTTTTTCAACTCTTCAAATCCTTTTGTCCTATTTTTTATGAATTCTTCATCGATTAATCCTTCTTTTATAATCACATGCATCATTGCATTTAATAAAGCCACGTTTGTTCCAGGGGTTATTTGGAGGTATAAATCTGCATTTTTTGCAGTTGGGGTTTTTCTTGGATCAATTACTATAACCTTAGTCCCCTTATCTTTTGCCCTAACAACCCTTCTTGCAATCAATGGATGCTGTTCAAATGTGTTAGAACCAATTATTAATATACAATCTGCTTCTTCAATATCTTCAATTGAGTTTGTCATGGCACCAGACCCAAAGGCAGATCCTAAACCTACAACAGTTGCTGAGTGTCAAAGCCTTGCACAGTGATCTATGTTGTTGGTTTTTATAACTGCCCTTGCAAATTTTTGGAAAACGTAATTGTCCTCATTAGTACATCTTGCGGATGAGAAGAATCCAACTTCATCTGGAGAGTATTCCTTTAACTTCTCTGCGATTAAGGATAATGCCTCATCCCATATAGTTTCAACGAACTCTCCATCCTTTTTGACCAGTGGTTTTTTTAGTCTATCTTCCCTGTGTATGAATTCATAGCAGTAGTTTCCTTTAATACACACTTTTCCCTCATTTACAGGATGTCTTTTGAATGGATAAGTTCCTACGACTTTTTCATCTTTCACAATTAGATTAATTCCACAACCAGTCCCACAGTATGGGCAAATTGTATGGACAACCCTCATTATCTCACCTTTTATTTATGATGCAATCTTTTGAGTAGGAATTTCTGCAACTTGGGGAGTTTCAAGTTTAATAGGTTTTTCTTTTGTTAGGTTTATCATGTGTACTAAGATTTGAGTCATATTGTTTAGGATACATTTTGAAATATCCTCTGGAATGTTAATGATTTCGTTCTCAAATTCTATAATACCCTCAATAGTGAATACCATGGGAAATTCATTTTTTGTCTTTAACCTACAGGTGTAATTGAGTGAATTGGTGTCTATTTTTTTGTATTCAACACTCCAATTAAGGTTTAATTCCAATTTTGTATTTTTTGGGTTTTCCTTTGGTCGTTCAAAGGTTAATTTTTTAATTGTTATTTTTATATTCATAATATCACGAAGATGCCTTTGGGTCTTTTTTCGCCATCTGCTCCCTAAATAGGGTTCGCAGAATGGCGGGTGCCATGTACAACAAATTTTATATATCATTAAAAATTAAAAAATAAATTGAGTGGTGCCCTATTTTGGGGGTCGGAACCTTTAACCCGTCACAGTGTCAGACATAGGGCCTATTGTAGAAATTGCCCCTACAACAAGACATGAAGTTTTTTACGTGTCGGCCAAAGGCCTCATCCACGAGTTTTTCTCTTTTTTGTGGGTATATAAGGATATATTCAAGAAAACTTAAGTCCATATTTTGATGAAAGTTTTAACATATCTTTTTGAGATCTCCAGTTTCAATATCCATGAGATAACCTTCAACAACAATATCTTTTGGTATTGCAGGATGATTTTTTATCACATCTACGCCCTTAATTACGTTCTTTTCTTCATCATCAATCTTACTTAACCAGCATTTAAGATTCGGAGTGAAGTAAGGATTGGCCCCTCTTTCAATCATCTTCTTCTTAATCTCCTCAACATCCACAGACATCATTCCACAATCCGTATGCCCTACAACCATAACCCTCTCAACATCCAAGCAATAAATTGCAACAACAAGAGATCTTATTACATCTTCGGTTATTACATTCCCTGCATTTTTTATGACCTTAGCATCTCCTCTTTCTATCCCCAACTTTTCAGATAGGAAATTTACAAGGCGAGTATCCATACATGTGACAACCGCAAGTTTTTTCTTTGGTTTTGCATTAGAACCCACAAAATCCCTCCATTAACTTAGTTTTTTAACGCCTATTCCATAGATTTTTGGTTTCCATAGTTTTGGAATCCCCATGAATCCAAAAAATTTATAGTGTTTAGTTACAACCCCATAAATCTCAACTTTGTCTCCTTTTTTAATGTTATCATTTGGAGCCACAATTAAATTAGCGAATATTTCACCAGTTTCATCCTTTATTTTAATAGTTGGTTTTGGGGATAGGCCGTAGATTACTTTTTCTACAATTCCTGAAACTTTTACCCACTGGTTTAGTGTCTCTTTTGTTATATCCTTGATTTTGTAGGATTTGGCATTTTTTTCATATAATGGAATCAACTGTTCAGATATCTCGTTGTTCATCTTAGATATTTTTAATGGAATTACTATCAATCCCACGATAAATGGAATGGAAAGTATAAATATCCAAATATTTTTTGAGAACGTTGTAGCAAGCACTACAATGGTAATCCAAAATATTATAGAAATTGTAGCGGAGGGGGATGCCTTTGTATGTTTTAGTATCTTATTGGTGTTAAATCTTTTTACCGTAGGCATATTGATACACCATTGCTACGAATAATACTGCTCCGATTATGTTTCCAATTGTTGCTGGAAGTTCGTTCCAAACCCACCATCCATAGGTAGTGACGTTTGCTCCCAACAACATGCCTGCTGGAATGAAGTACATGTTTGCCACGCAGTGTTCAAATCCTGAAGCAACGAATGTCATTATTGGGAACCATATCATAAAGAACTTACCTAAAACGCTTGTGGATGCCATTGAACCCACTATTGCCAAATTAACAAGCCAGTTACAACCAATTCCTTTAATAAGGCAAGACATCCATCCAAGGCCTCCTCCTGCAATGTATGGTAGAACCTTTGCCTCTGCAATTTTTATTGCTGTTTGACCAAATGCATTAACGGCGAATTCTCCAGTTGCTTTGTTAAATGTTCTAAGGGGTCCGTATGCCATTATAAACGCATATATCAAAGACCCAATTAGGTTTCCAATATAAACCCAAGTCCATACTTTTAATAGTTGTGAGAACGTTGCTTTTCTCTGCATTATCGCTACTGGCAAGAGCATCATATCTCCAGTAACAAGTTCCATACCAGTCAATATTATCAGAATCAAACCTACAGGGAACACTGATGCACCGATAAGTTTTGCTATCCCTGAACCAAGTGTTTGGGCTACTCCAGTTGAACATACAGTACAAAGACCAGCACCCATGGCAATATATGCTCCGCCCATTATTCCCCTAAGGAGGAGTTGGTCTACACCCAAATTTGCTTTGTATTGTCCGACGTTTCCTGCCATTTCAACAATCTTGTCTGGTGGATTTAAGTCCATAATTCAACCCCCATTGGCATTGGTTGTTGTGGTCTTGTGGGGTACTAACCACACATATGTTTTTACAAAAATAAATAATTATTTATTTGAACCATTTCAAAAAATATAAATATCGCCTGTATTTATAATAGACATTAATTAAAAGAGATAAACAAAATTAGAGAAAAATTAACTTATTTTAGTTACCATATCAAATATAAAAATATAATAATTTGGATTGAAGGGTTTTAAAAGATCAGATAAAAAATTAAAAAAATAAGATAAAAAATTAAAAAAATAAATAAAGCTTAATCTATCGCCCACTGACCTTCTACAAACTTAACGGCAGTACCATAACCCATTAATTTAACAGAATCACCTTCATTTATCGCAATTGTTTTAAATCCTACGATTCCATTTGCATCCATGGATTGGGCTATTTCTTCTAACTCTTTTAAAAGATTTTCCATGTCTATACCATCGACTATTGCTGAAATTACCCCTAATGTGTAGAGTTCTATCCCTGGAATATCGTATGTTGTTGTTATTATAACTTCTTTGCTCATAATGCCCTTCATTGGGACACCCCTTTTTTGTGAATATGGTACCCCACAAGACCACAATAAATATGTTACCCTGAACGTTTATATAATTTATCATTTAAAAAAAATAGAAACTCGTATCATCAAGTTCAAAAAAATTTATAAAAAATTATTTGTTCTGCCTTATAGGTAGGAGAACATGGAACGTACTACCTTTCCCAAGTTTACTTTCTACCCAAATTGAACCGTTATGGGCCTCAACAATACTCTTACACACCGCCAATCCCAAACCAGAACCTCCTTTCTTCCTTTTTGTTGATGAATCCACTTGATAGAATTTATCAAATATCTTGTTTATCTCCTTTTTAGGTATTCCAGGGCCGTTGTCAGTAACTTTTATATGGACGTAATCCCCTTCTCTAAATCCTTCAATTTTAACCTTCCCATTAATTGGAGAGTATTTTATAGCATTTTCAATTAGATTCATTAAAACCTGGTCTATTTTGTCCTCATCCCCTTCTATTGTTATATCCTCAACATTGCAATCTATGCTAACATTTTTCCCACTTGCTAATGGTTTTAGGGTATTTAAAACCTTATCTACAGAATCTCTCAAGTTTATCTTCTCTATCCTCATTTCAAGTTCTCCACGTTCAATTTTAGACAAGTCAAGCATACTTTCTATTAATCTTTTTAACCTATTTATGTTTTCATTTGCAATTTCAAGACATTTTCTTTGAGATTCGTTTAAAGGACCCATTGTTCCATCTAAAACCAACTCCACATACCCCTTAATCGATGTTAACGGTGTCCTTAACTCATGAGATACTATCGCTATAATCTCGGATTTTAATCTATCAAGTTCTTTCAACTCGTTATATGATTTTTCCAATTCTTTGGCATGTTTTTTAAGTTTTTCATGGGTTGTTCTTATTTCTTCAGCCATTTTGTTAAATGCCATGGCAAGTTCTCCAAGTTCGTCATTACTCTCAACTTTAACTCTACAGTCATATTCCCCCTTACTGATTTTCTCTGCACCTTCTTTCAATTTTTCAATAGGTTTGGTTATACTTTTACTTATAAGGAGTGCCAACCCCCACGCAACCAACAACCCAATAACACCAACAACAAAGATCTGCTTTTTTATGTAATTTAAGAGAGCCATAAATGGTTTTTCAGGGGTTCCTACATACAACATCCCAATGATTTCCCCGTTACTGTTTTTAATCGGCTCATAAGCGGTTATATACCAATCATTAACAACAAAAGCCCTACCATAATAAGTACTTCTATTGTTTATAACCTCATCATAAACTTCCTTTGAAACCAGTGTTCCAATTGCCCTTTTGCCATTTTCCTGAACATTTGTAGAAATCCTAAGCCCACCTAAGAATATTGTGGCAGTATCTCCAGTTATATTTTTAATCTCATCAACAATCCTATAATCTTTATTTAAAATATCCGCGGCTAGTATAGCCCCAATTACATGTCCATTATTGTCTCTAATTGGTACAAGTGATACTAACGCCATCCCTCTTTTTTCTATGGTTTTGTTTAGTTCAATAGATTTTGGTGTGTTTATAATATTTATCTTAACAGTATCTTCAAGGTTCTCTTTTTTAATTGTATCTTCATCTATTATTTCAATTGAATTTATCTCTTCTCCAAATAATGCTTTTTTAACCAAACTCTGCAATTCTTTGTCCCCTATTAAGTCATTGTTTGACCTGCCTATAACATTCCCCCTATCGTCAAAAAAAGTTACAAAATCTGCATTTGTTGAATTTTTTATGATAGATGATATTCTTTTTAATTTGGTGTGGTTTTTTGTTTTGACTGCATAGATAACATCTTCCAAATTTGTAGATTCTGTAGTAACGACTGACAAAATTTTAAGATTTTTTCCTACAATACTCTCTGCAACCTTTAAATCATTGGTTATTTTTTGTTGAGCATGCTCATTCATTGTGTCTGTAATGGTGTTTGTAGATACAACCCCTAAAATTAAAACAGGAATTATTGCGATGATTATTGAGAGTATTATCAATTTAGTCCTTAGTTTTTTAAAATTTAAGATTTTGGTCGGCATAAACTACACCACAGTATTTAGTATTTTTTCTATTTTTTCCAATAGTTCTTTTTTTTCAAAAGGCTTCACAATGATATCATTTACCCTTTTTTCATGGACTTTTTTGAGATTCTCTATGTGGGTGTTGGCAGTGAATACTATCACAGGAATAGGTTTCCAATTTTCATTTTTTCTAATTTTGTCAAGAACTTCCCATCCATCTATTTCTGGCATCATAATATCCAAAATTATTAAGTCAGGATTCTCCTTCATACGTTCCAATGCCTCAAATCCATCACATGCAGTTAGAACTTCATATCCTTGTATTTCTAAGATTATCTTTATTAGATTTAATATATCTTCTTCATCTTCAATAACCAAAATTTTGGGCATTATCTTTCACCTTAATACAATTAATATTTAAGTTTTGGATTTATAATGTTGATTGTATATGGTTAAATACACTAATTTACGCATTAGTTTTGCAGAATCAACATAAAATAGACACTACAACGAAATCTTTATATGATCTACTTAACATACTTATACTCCATTTCCTATATTTCACACAAAAACTCCCATTAAATCGATTCTTAATTTTATCTCAGTATCTCCGAATATGCATTAGGTATGCACAACTGAGTATTATCTATTGGTTTATTTGTATATATGTGCATTCGAATTAATTCATTAATTTTGATAACGAATTCTTTTAAATTCATGGTTTTATAATTCGTATTTTTGTTTTTCCATTGCATTGCAACCCATAGATTGTGAATAATCGCTCTAAGTATAAACAAGAATAATCTTACTTCTAAAATCTTTGATTTCGTTTTATAGCTATGTTTTTAAGCATTCTGAATCTTGTTTCGATATTCCATCGTTTTTATACGTTTTTAGATATATTTTTGGTCTTTTGAAATCAATGTTGGTTAAGAAAGTATAATAAACTGTTTTCTTCTCCCCATTTATTATTACCTTCTCTTCTAC
>NZ_AGJL01000031.1 GCF_000243455.1 Methanotorris formicicus Mc-S-70
CAAATAATCCATATCTCCATTTAATGCTGCTGTTATTACGTTGACAATTACCTCTGGAGAAGGAGGACATCCTGGAATTGCCAAATCACATTTTTACAACTTCTGTTAGTGGAGAGAATGAACTATGAACTGGTTTGACATTTGGTTTCCTCTGCAGAATCTTGTAACTCCACCAGTTGCAGCACATGCTCCTAAGGCAACAACAATCTTTGATTTTTCCCTAACTTCAAGAATTTCTTTTAGTGAGTGCTCATCATCTAAGCAAACACTACCCTCCACAAGCGCAATATCAATATCATCAGGAATTTCCCTCTCAATGGTTATTTTATCATCTATTTCTTTTATCTCTGTCTTTTCATCCACCAAAGTTAATGCATAGACCAACTTCACCTTATTTAAAATATCCAAAAGTTGCTCGTAAGTATCTGCAATAGATATCAAACATCCTGTGCATCCACACATGTGTATGTGTGCTATTTTTACCATAATTTCCCCCACAAGTTTATTTATTTTGATAACTCATCCAAAACCATCTCAACAGCTTTATCAACAGATTTTTTAACTTCCTCTGACAATTCAAGGCATATATCTGGGGCAGTCATGTTTTTTGATTGGCATCCAATAACTACAACTTTTATGCCATATTTTTCGCTAATCTCCTTTATCATCCCTGCAAGAGGCATATCATGAGCATCTATGTAGTATTTTTTTATCTTTGGCAAGTCATTTGGATACAATTTTATTAATTCTCCCGGCTTTAATCCAAAATCAATTGCATCTATGATTATAATCTTCCTTATTGGCGTATTTTCATCAATTAAAGAAAGTATAAAGTGAGATGCTCCAGTTCCAGCATCAATAATCCCTATTTTATCAGAATTTAGGATGGGAATTTTTTCTTTTAATGCATTTAACTTGTTTACAACCGCATAGCCAAACCCATCATCACCAAACAGAACATTTCCACATCCAAGGATTAAAATTTCTTTATTCAAATATTCTGGCATGTTTATCCCGTTATTTTAGTATTTTCTCATCAACCACTCTATTATCATAATCCTTAACAATTATGTGGGTCGCACATGAAATACATGGGTCATAAGCCCTAACAACATACTCCGCAAACTTATAATGGTTTCCCTCAATTGCCTTACCAATAACTGGAATGTTCCATGTTGTTGCAACAATCGCATTGTAATAAACTATATTTCCCCTCTTGTCTATTGCTGCTTGGTGTGTATTGTGTCCCCTTGCTGCCTCATGAACACCTAAACCTACTTTTTCACCATCTCCAATTATTGACTCATCAGATAATGTTTTTCCGTTCACGTTTAGTTCATCAAGAATTTCCATTGCTCTCTTAACTAAAACCTCCAATTCATAAGTTCTTGCTATATTTATCGCCATGGCACCTTTTTCTTTAAAATCAAAGAATTTTCTAAACCTTGCTCTTGGTCCAACTTCTGCCAATCTCCCATTGTATGTTGGGATTGTTGTTGATGCTTGCAATGCAACATCTTTTTCATAAAACTCAAAAGAAGCATATTCTACAACCTTACTCTGGTCGATTGCTGTTCTATCTCCATAGGTTGGATGAGTTGCTATATAACCAAAATCATGATACCCAAGTTTTTCTGGCAGTTCTGTTCCATCAGCTAATGTCTTGCTCTCAAATATTGGAACTAAATATTCTATTTGTTCTTTTGCAAGTTTTTCATATTCTTTGCATTTGTAGTATATTTTTGCCTTCGCAGATTCTGTTATGTTCTTTGCCATTCCTCCAATTCTAATGTTTGGTGGATGAATTCCTTCCCCTCCAACAACATCAACAATATATTGGGCAATTTTCCTCATTTTTTGGACTCTTTTTATAAACTCTACCCTATCCTTCTCTGGAACAAAATCGGGCGATATTAAAAACTGATGCAATGGATGAGAGTGCATTTTATTTGCAATCCCTATCAACTCCCTCAACAACAAGCCATCTTTTGGAGGTGTTATGTTACATGCGTCTTCTATTGCCTCAACTGATGAAATTGCATGAGCTACTGGACAAACTCCACAAAACCTCATAACTGCAATAGGTGCAAATTCTGCTGGTTTACCAACTAAAAACTTTTCAAATCCTCTAACTGGGGTTACACTTAAATAATATCCTTTCTCAACAATTCCTTCATCATCAACCTTTAAAACCAACTTTGCATGTCCTTCATGTCGCGTTGTAGGATGAATCTCCACAACCTTACCCATAATACCACCTTATTTGAAAAATTAATGTAGATATTATTAAAGATGATATCTATTAAAATTTATTGTTTAGTTAAAATGAAAAATTATATATGTTAAAATAAAATTTTGAGTTTTTATTAAAAAATAATAAAAATTTAAAAAATAAGATTACAAAATAAATATCTATTTTTAAAAATTAAATAAATTAAGGACATAATATCAACATAAAGTATGGCAAGATTAAAAATAAAAACTATTTTTGATTTTACCTCATTTTACTACAGAATTTCCCAAAATCAATTTTTAATATCTTTTCTTGCTTTTTTATATCCAAAAATTTAATTTAAATAATATTGTAATTTAAAATTTCAATATATATATAAAATTTTCTATTTGGTTCTAAATGTATTACTATATATATTAAAAATTGTTATGATATGTTCGATTAGTTTTCGCAATATGGATATCAAAATATTTAATGGTGGTCTAATGTCTGAATGGGAGCCAAAAATTATTGGGTTTTGTTGCAACTGGTGTACCTATGGTGGAGCAGATACCGCAGGAGTGGGAAGGATGCAGTATCCTCCAAGCATAAGGATAATTAGAGTCATGTGTTCTGGAAGAATTGAGCCATCCCTTGTTTTAAAAGCATTTAAAGAAGGTGCAGATGGTGTTTTTGTTGGAGGTTGCCACTTAGGGGATTGCCACTACGATTCTGGGAATTACAAATGGCAAAGAAGAGTCATGATGCTATACGAATTATTAGAAGAGTTGGGCATTGAAAGGGAAAGATTGAGGCACGAGTGGATTTCCGCATCAGAAGGGGAGAAGTTTCAGCAAACGATGATTGAATTCTACAATACAATAAAATCCCTTGGACCTTGCAAATTAAAAGAAAAATTAAACAAATAAGGTGATTAAATGGCAAAAATAGCAACAACATGGCTATGCTGCTGTTCTGGATGCCACATAAGTTTGTTAGATTTGCATGAAGAGCTTTTAAACTTGTTAGAAAATGTTGAACTTGTCCATTGTCCAGTATTAATGGATGTTAAGGAGATTCCGGATGAGATTGATGTTGCTTTAATTGAGGGTGGAATAAGAAACGAAGAGAACTTAGAAATTGCAAAAGAAATGAGAAAAAAGGCAAAAGTAGTTATTGCTTTTGGAACTTGTGCCACATTTGGGGGAATTCCAGGATTGGGCAATCTATATTCAAATGATGAGATATTGGAGAAGGCCTACAAAACAACACTAACAACAAAGAATGATGAAGGCATTATTCCAAGTGAAGAAGTTCCTTCATTAACTTCAAGAGTTAAGCCACTATCTGAGGTTATAGATGTTGATTACTTCATCCCAGGATGTCCACCAAACCCAGAAATAATAGCCAATATAATAAAAGCATTATTGGAAGGAAAAGAGCCAGAATTACCAAAGAAAAATATGTGTGATGAATGTCCAAGGAAAAAGAGTGATGATGGTGTTGTAATTGAAACAATAAAAAGAAAATATGAAGGAAAACCAGACCCAGAAAAATGTCTATTGGAGCAAGGTTATCTCTGCTTAGGTCCTGCAACAAGAAGAGGTTGTGGAGCAGCATGTCCAAGTGTGGGAGTTCCATGTAGTGGTTGCAATGGTCCAACAGACGCTATTGTTGACCAAGGGGCTAAGATGATATCTGCTTTATGTTCTGACTTTGGAATTGATAAAGATAGAGAAACAGACCCAACAATGTTGCCAAAATCAATAAAAGACAAAATTGGCTGTTTCTACAAGTTTACTCTTCCAAGTGCCTTAATTCCTATTAGGTTAAAATAAGTATTCATAAAAAACACGACGATACATAAAATTTGAAATTACGGTGATAAAATGGTAAAATTGTCAGTTGAACCAGTTACGAGGGTTGAAGGGCATGGAAAAATAACCGTATCCTTTGACGAGAATGGGAATTTGGATAAGGTTCATTTCCACGTTGTTGAGGTTAGGGGCTTTGAGAAGTTTTTGGAAGGGAGGTATATAGAGGATGCTCCAATCTATACGCCAAGAATTTGTGGGATATGTCAAGTTGCCCACCATTTGGCAAGTGCTAAAGCAGTGGATGCAGTGTTTGGTGTAAAAATCCCAGAAACTGCCGAACTTTTGAGGAATTTAATGCACCAAGGGGCAACAGTCCATAGCCATGCACTTCACTTCTACATGCTCGCTGCACCAGATTTGATGCTTATAGACGATGCTTTAAAAAGAAATATCTTGGCAATTGCAAAAGAACATCCAGAGATTGTTAAAGATGCTATAGAGTTGAGAAAAATAGGGCAGACAATTGTTAAAGTTGTTGGAGGTAAGGCAATCCACCCAGTTACGTGTGTAGTTGGAGGGCAGTCAAAACCATTGAAAGAAGATGAAAGGGAGGAATTATTAAAATTATCTGAAAGGGCAGTTGAACTTTCCGAAAAGTCCATTGAAATTGGAAAAAAACTCATTGAGAACTTAAAGGAGAATGATTTATTAGATATTGGCTATTTTGAATCCTACCATGCAGGTATGGTAAATGATGGAGTTCATGAACTCTACGATGGAAAAATTAGAGTAGTTAATGCAGAGGGAAAAGTTGAGTATGAATTTGACCCATCAGAATACATGAACTACATTGCTGAAGGTGTTAGGCCATATTCTTACTTAAAATTCCCATACTTAAAAGATAAAGGGGAAGAAGGGGTCTATAGAGTAAATACATTATCAAGGTTAAATGTAGCGGATAAAATGGCAACACTATTAGCACAAAAATACTATGAAGAATTCGTTAAAGAATTCGGAAAACCGTGCCATTATCCAATGCTCTTCCACTATGCAAGGTTAATTGAACTTCTCTCAAGTGCTGAAAAGGTAAAAGAACTTTTAGAGAATGATAAAATTGTTGTAGAAGATATAAGGGCAGAACCAGAAGATATTGTTGGAGAAGGAGTTGGATGCGTTGAGGCACCAAGGGGAACATTAATCCACCACTTCAAAACAGATGAGGAAGGAATCATAACCGATGCAAACCTAATTGTCGCAACAGTCCAAAACAACCCTGCTATGGACATTGGAGTTAGAAAGGTTGCTGAAAAATACTTAAAAAGCCCAGACGATGCAAATCCACAAATCCTAAACTACATGGAGATGGTAATTAGGGCATATGACCCATGCTTATCATGTGCAACCCATGTAATTGGAAACTCCAATAATGGCCTTTCATTAGAGGTTTACAAGAAAAATGAATTAGTCAAAGTCATAAGGGGATAAAATGATAGTGATAAATACGGAGGATTGTTACCTATGCAAAGCGTGTGAAAGGGCATGTCCTAATGAGGCACTAAAGTTTAATCCCCTTAAGGTTTGCATGTTATGTGGTAATTGTGTCAATGCATGCCCAAATAATGCCTTAAGTTTGAGAGAAATCAACATAGACGGTAAAAAAATTAAGCAAATAGGTTACAATCCAAGTAAATGCGATTTATGCGGAGAGTGTGTAAATGTTTGTCCAAATAACCTAAAAATTGAAGAAAACAGGTTAAAGGGCTTCTGTGTTGGATGTATGAAGTGCATCGATGCCTGTCCAGATGGATTCGTTGGAATGGAAGGAGTTGTTGAACCAAACAAAAAAGAAATCACAATTCCAAAAGAACCAATTGTTGTTACAGATGACTGTGTTGGATGCGGGATTTGTGCTAATGAATGTCCAGTAAATGCCATAGAGATTAAGGACAACAAAGCCGTTGTTGATGAAAGTAAATGTATCTACTGCAGTATATGTGCTCAAACATGTCCATGGAATGCAATATTTGTTGCAGGTAGAAAAGTTCCAAAAAGAGACAAAACAATTAAGAAATTCGAAATTGATGAGGAACTTTGTGTTGGATGTGGAGTTTGTGCAGAGGTCTGTCCAAGGAACCTCATAAAAATTGAGGATATGGTTGCAATTCCACCAGTAGGATGTCCAAGTTGTGGGTTATGTGTTAATGCATGTCCTGTAAATGCTATAACCTTGGAGGTTGGGTATGAGCCACCAAAACCAGTAAGTGAAGGGGGGCTTGTGTGGGTTGAGGAAAACTGTAACTACTGCGGTTCATGTGCAATGAAGTGTCCAACAAGTGCTATAAAAGTAATTAACAAGAGAGGAATGGAACTTCCAACAAAGAAGAAAACAGAAGAGAAAGAAAAATTCAGAATGTGTGTAAGATGCGGAGCATGTACAATTGCATGCCCAACAGGAGCATTGAAGTTAGGTAAAGTAACCCACAACGGAAAAGAATACAACAGAATCGAATTCAGCCCATCCCTCTGTGATAAATGTGGGAAATGTGTTGAAATCTGCCCATATAACGTATTAGAGCTAGCTGACAATAATGAAATGCCATTAAAAGGATTCTGTGTGATGTGCTTGAAATGTGTTGAGACATGTGAGAAGATTAAGAGGAATGCTCTGGCATTGAAATAATTTTTTACACATACTTATTAGAAAAACTAATTAATAAATTAATAAATCAAATATCAACAAAATATACAAAATTACCAATAATATTTGGTGATAACATGGAAGAGCCAAGAATTGGTGTCTATATCTGCCATTGTGGAGTTAACATTGGAGGAGTCGTTGATTGTCCAGAAGTTGCTGAATTTGCTAAGACATTAAAAAATGTTGTTGTTGCAAGAGATTACAAATATATGTGTGCAGACCCAGGGCAAGAGATGATTAAGAAGGATATTGAAGAATATAACTTAAACAGAGTTGTTGTTGCTGCCTGTTCTCCAAGGTTACACGAGCCAACATTTAGAAGATGTGTTGCTGAAGCAGGATTAAACCCATTCTTATTCGAGTTTGCAAACATAAGGGAACATTGTTCATGGGTCCACATGCATGAAAAAGAAAAAGCAACAGAGAAGGCAAAAGATTTAGTAAGGATGGCAGTAGCAAAGGCAAGGTTGTTGGAGCCATTAGAATTCATCAAAGTTGGAGTTACAAGAAGGGCATTAGTTATTGGAGGAGGAGTAGCGGGAATTCAAACTGCTCTTGATTTAGGAGACATGGGATTTGAAACAATACTGGTTGAGAAAACTCCTTCTGTTGGAGGTAGAATGGCACAACTTGACAAAACATTCCCAACAAACGACTGTTCTATCTGCATATTGGCTCCAAAGATGGTTGATGTTGCAAAGCATCCAAATGTTAAACTCTACGCATATTCAGAGGTCGTAGATGTCCAAGGATACGTTGGAAACTTTAAAGTTAAGATTATGAAAAAGCCAAGATACATTGATGAAACAAAATGCACTGGATGTGGGCAGTGTGCAGAGGTCTGTCCAATAGATGTGCCAAATGAATTTGATATGGGTCTTGGAATGAGGAAGGCAATCTACAAACCATTCCCACAAGCAGTTCCAGCAAAATACACTATTGACAAAGAACACTGTATAGAGTGTGGATTATGTGCCAAGGTTTGTGGCCCTAATGCCATCGACTTTTCCCAAAAACCAGAGTACATTGAGGTTGAGGTTGGAACAATAATTTGTGCTATTGGTTATGATGTATTTGACCCAACGGTTAGGGAAGAGTATGGATATGGAGTTTATGATAACGTTATAACCGCCCTTGAATTGGAAAGGATGATTAATGCCTCAGGTCCAACAGGAGGAAAAGTAATTAGGTTGAGCGATGGTAAAAAGCCAAAGAGAATTGCATTCATCCAATGTGTTGGTTCAAGGGATGCAAAAGTTGGCAACAAATACTGCTCCAACGTCTGTTGTATGTATGCAATGAAAAACTCACAATTAATTAAAGAAAAATCCCCAGAAACTGAGATAGATATTTACTACATGGACATTAGGGCATTTAGCAAAGGATATGAGGAATTTTATGAAAGAAGTGCAAAACAATATGGCATTACATTCATAAGAGGAAGACCTGCTCAAATTTTGGAAAACCCAAAAACCAAGAACCTAATTGTCAGAGCAGAAGACACCTTATTAGGAGAAATTATCGAGAAGGAGTATGATTTAGTTGTTTTATCTGTAGGGATGGTTCCAACAAAATCAGCAGATGAAATCCAAAGGATATTGGGAATTTCAAGAACACCAGACCAATTCTTCATGGAGGCACACCCAAAATTGAGACCAGTTGATACAGCAACGGATGGGGTTTATCTCGCTGGAGCATGTCAAGGACCAAAAGATATTCCAGCATCCGTTGCACAAGGTTCCGCAGCAGCAGCAAGGGCTGCAATTCCATTGGCTAAGGGAGAAGTTGAAGTCGAGCCGATTGTTGCATCCGTAAATGAAGAAATCTGCGGTGGATGTGGAGTTTGTGTAAAACAATGCCCTTACGGAGCCCCAAGATTAGTTGAAAAAGATGGTAAAAAGGTTGCAGAAGTTATTGCGGCATTGTGTAAGGGATGTGGAACATGTGCCGCTGGATGTCCAAGTGGAGCATTAGAACAGAAACACTTCAAAACCATCCAATTATTCAAGCAAATTGAGGGGGCATTCAAAGATCCTGCCTAAAAAATTATTTTTTAAGGTGGTTCCATGGAAGAAGTAAAAAATGTTGTATGTCCATTTTGTGGGACATTGTGTGATGACATAATATGCTATGTTAAAGATAACCACATAGTTGGAACAAAAAACGCATGCAGAATTGGGCACAGCAAATTCACCCATAGAGATGGAGCAGTTAGATATACAGAGCCGTTAATGAGGGAGAATAAAAAAGATGACTTCAAAAAAGTGGATTGGGATACGGCAATAGAAAAAACAGGAGAGATATTGGTAAATGCTAAAAGACCAATATTATATGGATTTTCAGCAACTGAATGTCATGCACATGCGTATGGAATGAAGTTGGCTGAAATGGTTGGAGGAGTTGTTAGTAACACAGCAGAGGTTTGCCATGGACCGAGTGTTTGGGCACTGCAGGATGTTGGTTATCCAATCTGCACATTGGGGGAGGTAAAGAACAGGGCGGATGTTGTAATATATTGGGGATGCAATCCTATGCACGCACACCCAAGACATTTGGGTAGGTATGGAGTATTTGCAAGAGGATTTTTCAGGGAGAGGGGAAGAAGCGATAGAACCTTGATAGTTGTTGACCCAAGGAAAACAGATACTGCAAAATTGGCAGATATCCACTTACAGGTTGAGCAACATAGAGATTATGAGTTAATAAGTGCAATGAGGGCAGCATTGAAAGGGTTCAAATTAGGGGTTGATAAAGTTGCAGGGATTCCAGTAGAGACAATCTATGAAGCAGTTGATATTCTTAAAAATGCCCAATTTGGAATCCTATTCTTTGGTATGGGTGTCACTCAATCAAAAAGCAAGCATAGAAACATTGACAATGCCATCCAATTAATTATCGACTTAAATGCCTACACAAAATTCTCGCTCATTCCAATGAGGGGACATTACAATGTAAATGGATTCAACCAAGTGTGCACATGGATTTCTGGCTTTCCATTGTGTGTTGATTACTCAAGGGGCTACCCAAGATTCAACCCAGGAGATACGAGTGTAACTGATTTACTAATGAGAAAGGAGGCAGATGTCATGCTCAACATTGCCTCTGACCCTGGAGCACACTTCCCAAATAAAGCAGTGGAGAGAATGGCAGAAATCCCACTAATAGCAATAGAGCCTCACAGAACCCCAACAACAGAATTGGCAAACATCATCCTCCCTCCAGCAATTGCAGGAGTGGAATGTGAAGGAACTGCTTATAGAATGGATGGCATTCCAATCGAATTGAAAAGGGTTATTGAACCTCCTGAAGACGTTTTACCTGATAGAGAAATCCTAAAAAGAATTATTAGCAAGGTTGAGGAACTCCTATAATAACATTACATTATAATTTTTTCTTCATTTGATAATACTTTTTAGAATTTTATATTATTATAATAATAAAAATTTGAATTAAGTAGTAAATTTTATATACAATAATGGAGGTGATATTAATATGAATTTGGTAATACGGTGATATAAATGAATATGAAAATGAGCATTGAAAAGTTAAAATTAGTAAGACCAAAGGAGAATCCAAAAAATACAAACTTGGAATTGGATGTGGATTGGAACATTGAATACAAAAAGATAAACAACAATTCATTCTGTTATATATGTAATTTAAAAATGGAAGAATTTCCAGTATCGTTTGTTGTTGAAGGGGTTGTGGAGTTTGAAGAAAATACCAACAACGTTTCAGAGGATGTTTCACAATCAATACTGGATAAATTACTCCAAATTTTAGTAAATCTAATAAACCTAACAAAAGACGTGCAGGTTGAGGTTGAAAGTTTCCCATTGGTAGAAATCTCTGCTCAAAAAGTCGCATCATAAAGGTGATATAGTGAGGGTTGTTCATACCATTTGTCCTGGTTGTAGTGTAGGGTGTGGGATAGACCTAATTGTCAAGGATGATAAGGTCGTGGGAACTTACCCATACAAGAGGCATCCAATAAATGAAGGAAAAAACTGTCTAAATGGAAAAAACTCCTACAAAATAATCTATCATGAGAAGAGATTAAAAAAGCCATTGGTTAAGAAAAATGGAAAATTTGTTGAAGTTGATTGGGATGAGGTTCTGGAGTTAATTGCAGGGAAGTTAAAAAATTACAACAAAGAGGATATAGCTTTTATTGCCTCTGGAAGATGTACAAATGAAGATAACTATGCATTAAAAAAATTTGCAGATAGTTTAGGGGCTAAGATTGGGCATTGCATCTGCTGTTCTCCAAAGGTTAATTATTCAGAGATATCTGTAAGTATTGAGGATGTTGAAAATGCAAAAAGTATCATAATCATTGGCGATGTTTTTGAGGAAAATCCGCTGATTGGGAGAAGAGTGGTTAAGGCAAAAGAAAAAGGGGCTAAAATAACAATCTTCAACACAGAAGAAAAAGAAATTTTAAAATTAAATGCTGATGAGTTTATAAAGGTTGACGATTATTCAAAAGTTGAAATAAACGCTGATGAAGATACCATTGTAATAATAAATGCCCCAATGGGGGATGTTGGTGAAATTATCAAAGTCGTTGAAGAGAAAGGAGGCAAAGCTTTACCAGTTGCAAAGCACTGCAACACAGTTGGGGCAACACTTATTGGAATACCTGCTTTGGGTAGGGATGAATATATAGATCTATTAAAAAATTCAAAATGCATCTATATAATGGGGGAAAATCCTGCATTATGTGATGGAAATTCATTAGATAATGCTGAATTTTTGGTTGTTCAAGATATTATAATGAGTGAAACTGCAGAACTTGCTGATGTGGTGTTGCCTTCTGCATGCTGGGCAGAAAAAGATGGAACATTCACAAATACAGAGAGAAAAACACAAAAAATAAATAAAGCAGTAAATCCACCAGGAGAGGCTTTAGATGATTGGAGAATAATAAAGAATCTTGCTGAAAAAATGGGGATTGATTTAGGATTTGATTCAATTGATGACATCCAAAAGAATCTCCAATTTTAAAATTCCATCAAAGGTGGTATCATGGATAAATACGTTTTAGTTCAGGCATCTGATGAGAAAATTTTAAAGCATGCAGAATGTGGTGGAGCAGTAACTGCATTATTCAAATACCTACTGGATAAAAAACTCGTTGATGGTGTCTTAGCATTAAAGAAAGGAGATGATCTCTATGATGGGATTCCAGCATTCATAACGAATTCGGAAGAACTAATTGAGACTGCTGGTTCTCTACACTGTGCTCCAACGAATTTTGGGAAGTTGATAAAGAACTACTTAGCAGATAAAAAGATTGCAGTCTCTGTTAAACCATGCGATGCTATGGCAATAAGGGAATTGGCGAAGTTGAACCAGATCAACTTAGATAACGTCTATATGATCGGTTTGAACTGCGGAGGAACCATTAGTCCAATTACAGCGATGAAGATGATTAAACTATTTTATGAGGTAGATCCTAAGGATGTTGTGAAGGAGGAAATCGATAAAGGAAAATTCATCATCGAGTTAAAAAATGGGGAACATAAGGCAGTAAAAATCCATGAGTTGGAAGAAAAAGGTTTTGGAAGGAGGAAGAACTGCCAAAGATGCGAATTAAAAATCCCAAGAAATGCGGATTTAGCATGTGGAAACTGGGGGGCAGAACCAGGATGGACGTTCGTTGAAATCTGCTCAGAGAAAGGGAAAAAACTCATTGAAAATGCTGAAAAAGAAGGTTATATAAAAACTAAAAAGCCTTCTGACAAAGGTATTGAAATTAGAGCGAAGATAGAAGAGAGCATGATCAAACTCGCTAAAGGTTTCCAGAAAAAGCACCTTGAGGAGGAATATCCAGACCTTGAAAGATGGCAAGAGTATTGGAATAGATGCATTAAGTGTTATGGCTGTAGAGATGCTTGTCCAATCTGTTTCTGTAGAGAGTGTAGATTGGAGGCGGATTACCTCGATGAAAAAGGCAAAATTCCTCCAGATCCAGTAATGTTTCAGGGTATTAGGTTGTCCCACGTCTCCCAAAGTTGTATAAACTGCGGGCAATGCGAAGACGTCTGTCCAATGGAAATTCCACTCGCATACATATTCCACAGAATGCAGTTGAAACTCAGAGATATCTATGGATATATTCCAGGGATTGATGACAAGATGCCACCATTGTTTGATTTTGAATAATTTTGCTTTTTTAAATTGTAATTTTTACATTCCACATAATTATTTTATTTTTTAACAACATTCTCTACAAAATACTTATAGACTTTATATCCATCCTCTGAAAGTTCTGGGTGGAAGGACAGTCCCATATATTTACCCTCCCTAACACCAACGATTTTGTCATCATCCATTGCAAGAATCTCAACATCATCACTCAATATCCTATCAACCACTGGTGCTCTTATAAATACAGCGTGGATTTTTCCAATGCCTTTCATCTCAAGGTCTTTTTCAAAACTTTCTCTTTGACTTCCATAGGCATTTCTTTTTATGGTTATGTTCATCAACCCTAACAATGGCTGTTCTTTACCAGTTCCTTTTGATAAGAGAACCATACCCGCACAGGTTCCTAATATTGGCAAATCAGAATTCTTTAATGCATCTATAAACCCATACTTAACCATTAACTTACCCATCGTTGTGCTTTCCCCACCAGGGATGATTAATGCATCTATGTCTTTTAAATCTTCAACAAATCTAACTCTTTTCGTTTCATAACCTGCTTTTTTTATAGCTTCTTCGTGTTCTTCAATAGCCCCCTGAATTCCCAAAACACCAATTATCAAACTCTCACCTTCAGTTTTAATTCAATTTAAAAAACGCTGAAGATATATAAAAATTTTAGCGAAATGTAAAATTATAAATTTAAATTTATCAATTTAATCGTCTAAAATTAAAAATGGTGCAGGGGAGGGGATTTGAACCCCCGAACCCCTTCGGGACCGGATCTTAAGTCCGGCGCCTTTGGCCAGGCTTGGCGACCCCTGCACATCTCACGTCGGCACAAATACAATATTCAAAACTATTATATATACTTTTTGGTTTTGTGTATTTTTTTATCACAACTATAAAATTTTTTAATTCCATTAAACACATAACAACACAAAAATAGAAATTGTAAGATGGATAATTTTTAAGAAATTAACCTTTTATGACCTTAACATAAAAATTCCTATGTCTTGGACCGTCAAATTCACAGAAATAAATTCCCTGCCATGTTCCTAAAAGTAATTTCCCATTTGTAATTATAACCGTTAAAGAACATCCAAATGTGGAACTCTTTATATGGGCGTCAGAGTTCCCTTCCAAGTGTGTAAATGGATAATCTCTTGGGATTTTATCTTTTAGGAATGCTATTATATCCCTCCTCACAGAGGGATCGGCATTCTCGTTTATGGTTATGGCTGATGTTGTGTGGGGAGTAAATATTACTGCTATCCCTTCCTTTACATTTGCTTTTTTAACACTCTCCTCAACATAATTTGTTATATCAATCATCTCTTCTCTTGAATTTGTTCTTATTGAATATTTGAAGAGCATATTATCCCTCAAAATCCTCTTTCTTTATTTCATCAAATACATACTCAAATTCTCCATTTATTAGCATTTCCAATTCCTTTGGAGTTAGTATTGGTTTGTCATATAAGGCGTAATCATCCATCACAATCCTTGGACATGCAACTATTACATACGCATCAACATCATAAATTAAGGATTGGGGGGAGAGATTATTTACAACAATTAATAGGTAGTCAATTTTAGCATTTTTTAATAAATTCTTCACATACTCAAGAACCTTCTTTCTACATTGTCCCTTTTTTGTGGATAAAACGATACCAATTTTCTTTGGGGGATTTATCATCAACTTTGAGATGACAGCAATTCTTCTCTTTATCAATTTGTTTATTTCCTCTTCTTCAATGGATGAAACCTCTCCTGTTACTGGATTGTAAATAATTACTGGTTTTTTTATTTTGTATGCAATCATTAGCGGATGAAACCTCCCAGTTCCAACAAACAAAATATTGCCTTCTTTATTTATTTCTGCCCTACAGCCCAGTACGATGGTAGGGTTGTATCTTTTTAAGAGTTCTTTATATTGAATTGTTGTTGCTACAGTGGAGATATTTTTTTCTTTTATAATATCCTTAATATCGTTAAGGATCCCATTTTTCTCTTTTTCATCAAAGATATGATAAACTGGGACAAAAATCGTTGGGATTGAAGGTTTTGCATATTCTAACTCCTCATGCCCATAGTGGATAATCAAATCAATTCCCAAATGCCCAACCTCACCATCAACCAAATCACAACCACCAAAGCACGTTCCTCCCCAAATCATCAACTCTAAACTTTTTCCTTTTTTATTAAAGTATTCTTTTATCTTTTCAATCTCTTTTTCAACGTCCCTCTTTAACCCTTCTGGAATTTGAAATAGGATTCTTTTTGCATTTCTTTTTTCTATCTCTTTAATGACCCTTTCAGTTTCTAAATTCCACATTTTCACCACATCCACACATCACTAAAGTTTTTTAAGTTAAATTTATATATTTTGTTTGATTATAATGGTTTGCAATAAATGTTTAAATTCTAAATTTAGAATTGTATTCTATGATAAATTTTAATTTAAGAAGTTTAATAAATTTGAATGACCTTCGGGTTTTGTAAATTTTTTACTTATGAGTTTTTTGCTTTTATTTTTATGTTGATTTTTATAGGATTATGGAAGTGGAATTATGACACAAATGATTGATGCTAAAAATGGAACTATTACAAAAGAAATGGAATTTGTTGCAAAAGAAGAAGGAATAGAAATTGATAAACTAAGAAGGTTGATTGCAAAAGGTTATGTTGTTATTCCAAAAAATATAAGCAGAAACACAAAACCAGTAGGTATTGGAGAAGGATTGAGAACAAAGATAAACGCAAACATTGGAACCTCTCCAGATTTTGTAGATATTGATTTGGAAGTTAAGAAGGCAAAAATAGCGGAAAAGTATGGAGCAGATGCAATAATGGACTTAAGTACTGGAGGAAATTTAAGGAAAATCAGAAAGGCAATAATGGATGCAACAAACTTACCAATTGGAACAGTTCCAATCTATGAAGTTGGAGTTGAGGCAAAGAAAAAATATGGAAGAGTTATTGATATGGATGAAGATTTAATATTCAATGTCATAGAAAGACAGGCAAAAGAAGGCATTGATTTTATGACCCTGCATTGTGGAATAACAAAAGAAAGTGTAGAGACACTTAAAAAAAGTGGTAGGATAATGGGCGTTGTTAGTAGGGGCGGAGCATTTTTAACCGCTTATATATTGTATCACCAAAAAGAAAATCCCCTCTATGAGAACTTTGATTATTTGTTGGATATTCTTAAAGATTATGATGTTACTATAAGTTTAGGGGATGGAATGAGGCCCGGTTGTTTGGCAGATAACACAGATAGGGCACAAATACATGAACTCATTGTATTGGGGGAACTCGTTGATAGATGTAGGGAAAAAGGCGTTCAATGCATGGTTGAAGGTCCAGGACATATTCCTTTAAACAACATAGATGCAAATATGAAGTTGCAAAAGAGCATTTGCAAAAATGCCCCATTTTATGTTTTGGGTCCAATTGTCACTGACTTAGCCCCGGGATATGATCACATAACCTCGGCAATTGGGGGAGCACTTGCAGCATACTCTGGAGCGAATTTCTTGTGCTATGTAACCCCTTCTGAGCATGTTAGAATAATGACTGAAAGTGATGTTAAAGAAGGAGTTATTGCAGCAAAGATTGCTGCTCAGGCTGCTGATGTTGCAAAAGGAAATGCAAAAGCATGGGAAAAAGAAATAGCGATGGCTTATGCAAGAAAAAACCACGACTGGGAAAAGCAGTTTGAGTTGGCTATTGATAAAGAAAAACCTAAGAAGATGAGGGAAGAAATTCCTTCATTAGATGAAAAGGCGTGCAGTATTTGTGGAGAGTACTGTGCTTTGTTAATGGTTGAGGAGTTGGGAAAGAGATAATATTAATAGATACGTTGGTTTCAAATGTAATTACAAATTTTTTTCATAAAAAATTTTAAATTTAATTTTAAAGTATTAATTTAAAGTAATAGTAAAATAGAATAAAAAAACTATTTTGGTGTTATATATGAAAAAAGAACTAATGACAAAAATTTTAAATAAAGAAATTGTCAAAGCACTCGGATGTACGGAAGTGGGATTAATTGGTTATGCTGTTGCATTATGCAAACCAGAGAATCCCTACAACATAGAGGAGATAGATTTAACTCTCGACAAAGGGACATTTAAAAATGCCTTCTCTGTTGGAGTTCCAAATACCAATGGATTTGGAATTTTACCTGCGGTTGTTGGTGGATTATTAGGAAATGCGGAGAAGAAATTGATGATATTTGATGGGATAAAATACAGCAAAGAATTGGAAGATTACATAAAAGATAGATTAAAAATTGATGTTGTTGATGGGGACATATATTGCAAGGTTGTAATAAAAACCAAAGATGGGGATGTAAAATCAAATATAATAAAAGGAAGTCACTTGAATACAAATGAAGATGATGAAAACTTAAAAAATGCATTTAAATTCCTAACTTTAACTGATTTTTTAGAATATATTGAAGATATTCCAAAGGAAATTGAAAACCTAATAATAGAAACAATAAAAACAAATAAAGAACTTGTAAATAGCGAATATCTAAAATTAGGAAATGATGAACTCTCATATATCATAGAAAAAACTACATCGGCATGTTACGAGAGAATGAGGGGGATAAATAAACCTGCGATGGCAATTGCAGGCAGTGGAAATATGGGCATAATGGCAACAATGCCAATCATTGCGTATCATGAGTTTAAAGGCAAAGATACTAAAAAATTAATAAAATCCTTAACTTTATCGGCATTAATAACAATTTATGCAACTTATCATTCATCCTACATCTCCTCAATGTGTGGATGTGTGAATAGAGGGGGTTTAGGGGCTTTGTGTGGGTTATGTTATTACATTTATGGAAGTAATGTAGATAAAATAACAGAGGCAGTAAAAAGTTTCACAGGTAATTTAGTGGGTATCATCTGCGATGGAGGAAAAGTTGGCTGTGCATTAAAACTTGCCTCTGGATGTTTTGCAGTATATAGTTCTTTATTTGTGGAGATTCCTTCAAACAACGGAATTGTTGGAGAGACATTCGAGGAATGCATTGAAAATATTGTAAAAATAGGGAATGTGATGAAACCTGTTGACGATGAAATCATTGAGATTCTCAAAAATAAATAAAAAATTAAAAATAAAAGTGGTAAAATGCTTGAACCGGTAAGTTATGATATAGGAAGAGTCTGCAAAGAGAAAGATGGAACATTAACACCGAATTTAATAGATGTTAAAATAAGGTCATATACATCCAAGAAAAGCGAGGAGATATTTCTTTTGCTTCCCTTTTCAAAAGTTTCAGATGGAATATTAACACCAACAATAAAAATGCCATTTGATACCCCAAGAGAAATTGCAGGAATTTTTAACAAATCTCATGTTGGGAATGCAAAATACAAGGATGAAGAAATAACCTACCAAATTATAAATGTTGGAAAGCATATTGATTTGTTAAAAATAGAAGATGCTGATTTATACATAATTGCAGATGGCAGAAGAATAATTGAAAGAAAAGAACTCCTAATTATTCAAAAAATAAGAGAAAAGATTTCTCCAAATTCGGGTATATACTTCCCAGGAACCATACCTTATGAAATGCCTCTTCTTGCTTATATGGGTGTTGATTATTTTGATAATATTTCTGCAAAATATTACGCATCCCTTGGCTATAAATTTACAAAAAATAGGTTAATTAAATCCAACGATGATTTTGAGATGCTTTACATGCATAACAAAAAAGTAATAGATGAGGTTTTGGAAGAGATAAGATACTGTATAAAGGAAGGATGTTTGAGGAATTTAGTGGAAGAAACCACAATATCCAATCCATATTTAAGGGCAAATTACAGAAGATATAATCCAGATTTAAGGAACATCCCATCATCAAAAGGCAAAAAAATTATCGTTTGTATTGATGAAACAAGAATCCCAGAAGTTAAAAAGTACATTGAAAGGGCAAAAAATTATGAACCATTTACAAATGTTGTAGTTCTTCTTCCATGTTCATCAAAAAAACCATATTCCACATCAAAATCACACAAATTCTTTATAAATGCAATAAACTCATCCAAAATGGTTGTGGAGGAGATTATATTAACATCTCCTTATGGTTTGGTGCCGAGAGCATTGGAAGGGGTTGTTAATTACGATATTCCAGTAACTGGAGAATGGAGCAATGAAGAAGTTGAGTTTATAAATGAAACCTTAAAAAACTACATAAAAAAAGTTAAAGAGAAATTTGGGGATACTATAATAATCTCCCATCTACCTGAACATTATTTGGAAATTTTGGATTTAGATGATTATATAAATACTGCAGTTGATGGAAATCCACTTTCGGATGAATCCTTGAATAACCTAAAAGAAACACTCAAAAAAATAAAAGAAGAACAAAACATAAATCTAAATAAGAAACAACAAAAGATACATAACTATCAACAATTGGCAAAATTCCAGTTTGGGGTTAATTTTATTCCAGATGATGTTGTTATAAAGGATAGACCAAACAAAAGATTCTTAATAAACAAAAACAATAAATTAGTCCAGATTTGTTCATTAAATGAAAATAACGGCTTGTTTGTCTTAACTTTGCAAGGTGGAGAATTACTTTGGGAGTTGAATGGGAAAGATGTTTTATATGTTGAAGTTAATTATGATATAAGAAAGGGAAGTTTATTCGCTCCAGGATTTAAGGACTGTAATGAGAATATATCGGTTAATGATGAAATTGTTTTAATAAAGGATGATGAAGTTGTTGGTGTTGGTAGAGCGTTGATGAATGGTTTGGAAATGAAAAAGGCTAAACACGGAGCCCTCGTTAATATAAGGCATGTAAAATCTTAATTTTGCGAGGGAGATTATGGAGGGGGATATCAAAAAAATAGCGGAATTAATTATAATAAAAGATAAGGATTTTAAAGAAAAGGACAAGTTGAAGGAATTGCTTGTTAGATATGTGAAAATTCATGATGAAATTAGCATACTTGAAAATGTCCTTGAAGATTTTGAAGAACTGGATATTTGGTTGAAGAATCTCATAAAGGACATTGACATAACTGAAAAACTTTTGGATAAGTTGAATAAAAATATAAATATTCCAAATTATAATGAGATTAAAGAACTCTTTAAAAAATTTAAAGATATTGAAATTAATTTAGATGAATCTTTGAGATGGGATGTATATAATAAGATTGAAAATTTGAAGAGGGAACTTGAAGAGGTTGAGAAACAGTTGGAATTTGCAATCCTGAGTTATGCCATAGTGAAAACTGGTAGTGATGATTATTCAGAACTTATAAAGTATTTGGAGGGAATTTAGGTTGGTGGTTTTCATGGAGGAACTGCATTATAAAAGAATCGTGGCAATGGTTGATAAAGGGTTGAATTTGGTGGAGTTAGTTGAAGAACACCCGTGTCCAAATGGAGCAGAGTGGGTCGTCTATCAGTATCAAAGAACCTCCCCTTTAATTGTCTCAGCATGGAGAGAGGGAAATAAACATCATTTTGTCACAAAGATTGGAAAGGCAGATTTAAACTTAATCCCCTCAATATCTGCCGCGGGTATTGAGGAAGTGTTTTTGGAAGGGGAAAATGTTCACATAGTTCACGCTGGTTTGGCAGGTGCTGGAGTAGGGGCAGAGATGAGAAAGAAAGCAGAAAACGTAGTTGATGTAATAATCCACCAAAAAGGTGGGGGTTCAAAATTAGGGAAAGCAGAGGTTATAACCCCAAAAATGGAAAAGGTTATTGTTGGGATAGATGATACTGATACAAAAGAGGAAGGGGCTACCTGGGTTTTAGCAAATGAGATTGGAAAATCTGTTGAAAAGGAAGGCTATGGCTACTATATGGACCACACAATCGTCCAACTCTACCCAGGAAATCCAAATAAAACACAAAACTGCGTTTCTATTGCTTTAACCTTTGCAGTTTATCCAAAATATAAATACAAAATTGATGAGTTAATAAAAAAAGAATTAAAAGAAAAAAGTTTGTCTGACGATACCTCAATGGCGATATACTATGGAATAACTCCATCAAAAAGCATGAAGTTATTTGCTCTTAGGGCAAAGAGAGAGTTGGTTTCAATAGAAGATGCGAGAGCAATAGCAATGCAAAATGATATAAGGGTTGTTAAAGTTAATGGTGAAGGAGGGATTATTGGGGCTGTTGCTGCCTTAGGTCTTGCTGAACACCACGACATTGCCGCAAAATTGCCTGAGGATTTATAAATTTTATTTTTTAATCATGATAATATAATGAGTGGAATTATGAAATTGGGAAAATTTGAGATTGATAATATTTACTTAGGAGATAGTTTGGTTCTAATGAAAGATATTCCTGACAATAGCATTGATTTAATTGTTACTGACCCCCCTTATGGTATTAATTTTAAAAGTAAAAGAAATAATTACAACAGAAAAGATGAAAATGTTTTAGATGGATACAATGAGATTCCAAAAGAGAATTATGAGTTTTCCTATAATTGGATGAAGGAAGCATATAGAATATTAAAACCAACAGGAAGTATGTATGTATTTTCTGGCTGGACAAATTTAAAGGATGTTCTTAATGCCTTAGATGACGTTGGATTTATAACAATAAATCATATAATTTGGAAGTATCAATTTGGTGTCTTTACAAAGAGAAAATTTGTAACATCCCATTATCATATTTTATTTGTTGTCAAAGATGAGAAAAAATACAAATTCAACAAAATAGATCATTATCCAGAGGATGTTTGGGTAATAAACAGGGAATATTGGAGGGGAAAAGTTAAGACCCCAACAAAATTACCTACTGAATTAGTTAAAAAAATCATTCTTTATGGTAGTGATGAAGGAGATATTGTTTTTGACCCATTTCTTGGTTCTGGTCAAACTTGTGTTGTTGCAAAGCTGTTAAATAGGCATTATTTGGGTTTTGAGATTGTTAAGGATTATTATGAATTTGCAAAGAAGAGATTAGAGGAAATTAAAAATGAAGACAATAATCTGCTTAGATGGATTAAAAATGATGAAATTGCAAAAATAAAGAAATAGGGGATAGAATGAGTATTTTGAAAAATTTGGATGAATTAAAAAATTTAGTTAAACAGTATCTCCGAACATCATACTAACTAATAGAAAACTTAATATTTGGTAATATCGAATAGTTAATATCAAAAAAATATGGAGGTGAAATCATGAAGGGGATAAAACACACAATAATAAAATCCTTTAACGAATTTAACAGTTTTGTTGGTAAGGCTTTACGAATTACGCCGAGGATTTATCGGGTTGAAGGTTATTCTAAAGGATTCATCAAAGCTATAGAAAGCAACACATACTTAGAAACGATTAGCACGTTAGGGTATCCTTCAGTGGATTCTTACTATCGATACATAAAGAAACGCAGATATATCTATGATAAAAGAGGCATATAAATATTTCGTTAAGTCAATAATCGACGATTTTAAAAAAGATAAAAGGCAAATTTTACCTGTCGATGGATACGCACTTTGAAGCATACTATGGAAGAACTTAAAATCCTCCGATATAATTCACAATTACAGAAAGAAAGGGGGAGTTCTGGCTCATACAAATACATAACTGCGGTTTTACATACGAAGGCATTTAGTTTGGTGGTTTATTGCGATATTATCGAAGTTCATAACAATTTCCTCCCAAAATATATTGAGGAAATCTTAGAATTCGTCATTAACGAGTTAAAAATAAATCCAAAGAAACTTACAGTTCTGACCGATAGGGAGTTTAAAAATTTCGAAATAATCAAAATTTTTGAAAGATATGGTTGTAATTATATCTGTTTCGTTCCAAAGAATGATATAAAATATTATCTCGAAAAAGAGTATAAAAATTTATAAATCTGATAGTGTGATTTAACAATATTAACTTTAAAACCAAAAATAGAAATAGGTAGTACTTAAATAACTCGTTAAAAAAACGGTGCATCTCCTATGCTAGCAGCACTTAATAGTATACTCACTAATTCTATAAATAGTTT
>NZ_AGJL01000032.1 GCF_000243455.1 Methanotorris formicicus Mc-S-70
CAATAGAAGAAAGAGCATATAAACAATTGCATTCGCTTTTTTGAGAATATTCTCACCATAAACAATTTTTATTCGAAAAATAGTAAAATGTTGTGGTAGAAATATCTTATCATAAATGCTATATCATTATATTCGAATATGCTTGCGAAAGTCCTACCAATTATATTCCTCACCTATGGTGGAAAGTTAATAGTTATTCTTGGATATTTTAATTTTTTAAAAGAAAGTATCTTGCAAATCTTTATGATGTTGTATGCCTTTGTTGGAGTTGGATTTGGGACAAGAAGGTCTTTTAGTGAATGCATTGAGAGATTGGATTTAAAAAAACCAAACTTAGTTTATGTTTTAATTGGTGTTTTAATAATTTATTTTGTCGATTATTTTATTTGGAAGATCCCTTATTTCCTTTCTTATTTTTTACTCCAAACATCTCCTGAGTTGGGACGTGCTGCATTGAACTATACAATAACTGAAAATTCAAATGTTGTGCATGTCATTGAGAATATAAGGGTTAATATTCCATCTTTTTTTGGTGTAGTTATGCTGTGCGTTATAGTTGGTGTTGGGGAGGAGTTGATGTTTAGAGGGGCGCTACAACCAAGATTCGGCAACTTATGGACAAGTTTGTTATTTGCCTCTTTACATTACCAATATCTTTCATTTATAACACTTGTGGATGTATTTCTAATAAGTTACATATTGGGGATAATAAAGAACAAATCAAATACTTCAACAACGATTCTAATACATGCGATTTATGATTTAATATGCTTAATCTAACATCAAACTATAAATAATACAAAAAAATAAAAAATACATGAGTTTAGAGAATTGGTTGTTTTTGTGGAATTTATTATAGATAAGATTTAGTTTTTGTAATGTTTTACTAATGCAAACAAACAGATATGGTGTTAGTTATGGGAATGGGGTGTTTTCTTTTACTGATTGTGGTAATGGCAATCTCAAATGCCTATGCAACAGAAGTATATTCTGATTACGACTCTGCGTTTGATACTTCTACGAGTATAGTGTTGGAATACAATATAACTCCAAGTATAAGCTCTGATGATTTGGTCGAATGGGTTCATAATCAGGGTAGTGATCGTTCCTGGGTATATCATACCTATCAAGATGCCATTGGAGGAAGTTTTAGATATGAAGTAGGTTATTGGATATGGAAGGACAATACTTCAAAGTTTGTGATTAGTCTTTATGGAAATACCTCAGAGGGTGAGGTAAGTAGGGTTAATGTGGTATTTGATTTATTTAAAATGCAGTCGGGTAAAACCTACAATATAAAAATAAGTATCAATGGCTCTAAATTGGAGTTCTTTATTAATGGTGAAAAATACGCTGGGCCAGGGCATTTGCAAGTGTGGTATGCAAATGGTTCTTTTAATGGTTGGGTGCCTTTTAATAATGGAGACATATCATTAGGAAACTTTTCCCTAAGGCAGGGGATTCATGGTATAAAATGGGGTGTTACTGGATGGGATTCAGAGCATTTAGGCAGTCATCCATTTGAGGACTTTATTATTGCTAATGCAATGAAGTATTCAGTCAAACCCACACCTATAAAATCACCAATACCCTATGAAGTGGTTGTTTTGTCTTTTATAGCAATGACAATAGTAGTATTAATGGGGGATGATATATGGATAAGAAAATGTTAATAGGAATCGGACTTTTGGCAGTAATCTCGGTTGCTATTTTTTATTTTTTCAATGATTCCCAAAGCAATAAATCAAGTTATCCAAAGACTGATTATGATGATAGAACTTGGTTGGAGATTACTGTTCAAGGGGATAGTGAAGGCGTAAAGTTGAGTGATAAAAAACTTCATATTTTAGTTGGTATTACCTCCTATGATCCTTCAAAAATAGGGGTTGCCCTTATGCAGAAATTGAGATTAAAGGGTGTGGAATTGATTATAGGGGATATGCAGATAAAAATGGAAATATGATTGTTCCTGTGTAGTATTTAAATACTGGAAACTTAATTATCAAATGCAAGTATAAAAATTATGAAAATTCAATAACTGTTAAAGTTGAATAGAAAAGTTTTTTGTGAATTTCGAGTTTTCGAGCGTTATATGATCATTCGAAAGTTGTGCGAGCAATAGTACATTTTATTTTTTCTGGTTTTTAAGTTTTTCCCTTCCTGCCTTTTTGATTGCATCATACATCTCTTCAACAGCATTGGGATTCTTCTCCAATAAGTTTCCTGTAACAATTGCATCTGCTCCACTCAAAACCTTCTCGTAGGCAATTTCTGGCTTCCTAATCCCCCCACCAACGATGATATTTATTCCGCTCAATCTTTTTGAGATTGCAATCATCTCATTACTTACTGGATATTCTGCCCCACTTCCAGATTCTAAATATGCCCACCTCATACCGAAGTATTTAGCAGAGAGACAATACATTGCCGCTATCTCTGGCTTTCTTTGTGGAATTTCATTTATCCCCCCAACAAAACCAACTGCTGTTCTTTTTGCTGGCTCAACGCAGAGGTATGCCATTGGTATTGGTTCTAAACCAAATTTTTTTATTGTTAAACTCCCCAATGTTGGGGCATTTACAATCCAGTATGGATTTGTTGAGTTCATTAATGACATAAAAAATACTGCATCTGCGTATGGTGTGAGTCCATCAACATTTCCAGGGAATAAAATGGTTGGGAGTTTTGTTATTTCCTTTATTTTTTTGGTAGTTTCATCTAAATTAACAACTCCAATACTTCCACCGATCATTATTGCATCCGCATAATCCTTAACTTTCTCCGCAATTTCTTCGACATTTTTCTCATCTGGATCAATTAAAACCAAATAAACTGCTCCTTCTTCTTCAATGATTTTGTTTAATTTTTTTTCAACCTTCCCAACATTTATTTTCATAATCCCACTTCCATGTTCATAGTTGTAAGAAAATATTGCGATTATTATTTATATATGCAATTGTAAGTGAAAAGATGAGCGAATATTTTAATTACTCAACAGGCACAGTTATGGTCTTCTCATAATTTTTGTACCTTGCAGTGATTGTTAAAATCCCCCTTTCATTGAAATGAACAGGAATTGTTAAAAATCCCCCATCGTCAGTATGTCCTTTATAATCAATTCCACACCCTTTAATCTCAATTTCTGCATAAGGGCAACCCCTATTTTTGAAGGATCATAGGAGGTAATACCAACATGGATGTATAATTTTTTATCGGTTTTTTGATAGTGTATCCATCATCCCCATGGACAGTTATCTTTAACCAGGTTTTGTCGCTGTAATCAATTTTTGGATTCCTTACATCTTAGGTTTATATATAGATCATTTGCTTTTATTAACATTTGTATTAAATAATATTTTATTGAACATTACTCATTCACAGACGTTGTTTACGTCACACAATATTTTTAAATTTGTACCTAAATATACCAAATTGTTTAAAAACTTTTGGTGGGAGATTATGATTACCTTGGATTTGGAATTAAAAGATATTCCTGGAGAGTTGATAAAGGCACTAATGCCTATCTCAAAATTGGGTGCAAATATTATAAGCGTTATCCATTTAAGAGAGCAGAAAAGTAACGGTAGAGTGCCAGTTAAAGTTGTTGTTGATAATGTAGATAATGAAAAATTGAAGAAAATTGTAGATGAACTTGAGAAACATGATGTAATTGTTGCTAAGATAGGTAACGATGAGAGGAAAATTAACTTGGATGTTGTTGTTATTGGGCATGTTGTAGATACGGATGTTAGGAATACAATTGATAGGATTAATGAAATTGGTTTAGTTGTTGATTTGGACTTAGTTATGCCAGACCCATTTAAGGAATCATCTGCAAGGATGAGGATTGTTATTGATAAAGAAAAATTGGAAGAACTGTATAACCTACTCGACAAAATTTCAAAAGAAAAAGATCTTTTATTTATTAAATCTTGTTAGAGGGAGAAAATGAAGATTATATTGGTTGGATTTGGTGTTATAGGGAGAGGTGTTGCTAAGGTTGTTGATGAGAAGAGAAAATCATTAAAGGAAAAGTATGGATTTGAACCAAAGGTTGTTGCTATCAGCGATAGCAGTGGAGCGGCGATAGATGAGAATGGTCTTGATTTAAAAAAGGCAATTGAAGTTAAAGAAAATACTGGGAAGATTGTTAATTACAATGGAAAAGAGTTATCTTCCGTTGAAGTTATTGAGAGCATTGATGCAGATGTTGTTGTTGAGGCAACTCCAACAAACATAAAGACAGGAGAACCTGCAAAAACACATATATTGAAGGCATTTGAAAATGGAAAGCATGTTGTTACTGCAAATAAGGGGCCATTAGCACTTTATTTTAAAGAATTAGTTGAATCATCTGAAAAAAATGGCGTTATGTTTAGATATGAGGCATCTGTTGGAGGAGCAATGCCAATAATAAACCTTGCAAAGGAAACACTTGCAGGGAATGAGATAAAATCCATCAAAGGGATTTTAAATGGAACTACCAACTATATATTGACAAAAATGGAAAAGGAAAAACTTGATTTCAATACTGTTTTAAAGGAGGCCCAAGAATTGGGGATTGCTGAAACAGACCCGTCCCAAGATATTTATGGTTATGACACAGCGGCAAAGATTGTTATTCTTGCAAATTCAATTATGGGGATGAACAAGACGATAGATGATGTTAAAATAGAAGGAATAACAAGAATAACTCCTGAGGCAATAGAATTGGCAAACAAAAGTGGATATACAATAAAATTAATTGGGGAAGTTAAGAAGAATAAATTGGTTGTAGAGCCGAGGTTGGTTCAATTAGATAGTCCATTAAACGTTAAAGGAACTTTAAACGTTGCAATGTTTAACACTGATTTGGCAAAAGAAGTAGTTATTGTTGGAAGAGGGGCAGGAGCAACAGAAACTGCCTCAGCAATTTTGAGTGATTTGATAAACATCCATTTTAAGGCAAAAGAAAAATAATTTTCTATATCTTTTTTACTTTGTCTTATAAAATACATATTTGGATTTTCGAATATTCGAGTGTTGTATAAATATAAATTACATTAATATATTTAGAAATATAAATCTATATGCAATAAAAAATAAAAATAGAGGAGTTATGACATTAAGCATCATTCTTTTCTTTCCATTCATTTAATATCTTATTCCAATTCTTTCTCAAGAATTCTCCAACTTGTGATGAATCCCTTGTTCCAACAACACAAGTCCATCCTGTTTTATCCTCAATATCTCCTCTTGTTGATGCAGCCAATGCAGGAAGGATTATGATTCTATGATTTACTTTCTCTTCTATTTTTGTCTCTTCAATTAATTTTTTAGCATTTTCTCCACAATACTGCCCACCTGCAACTGAAACATCAACTGCTTTACCCCCTGTATCTAAAACAAGCAACCAGCATGTTACATTATCTTTCTCAAAGTCACCAACAACTGTGTAGTAGGTTAATGAGAAGTTTGTTGTCATTATTACTGGACTGTTTTCATCTGGATTGCCTATTGGATACAATCCTGGCTCAACTGCTTGTGGTTTTCTTGGGTCAGTGTAGATTGCTTGCCTAAGTGTTAACACTGGCATCAATTCCCAAGTTTCTATTCCATGCATAATTAATGCATCGGCATATCTATTCATAAGGACATTTGCAATGGTTGCCTCATACATGCCTGCTGCTTTCTCCTGGTCTTGAATGAAGTTTTCTATTGGATTTTCTCCTTTCATAATATAGTGGTAGGCGTTTATAGGCAATCCCAATATTGGGAATCCTAAATACTTATCCTCTCTCTCAATGGCACTTCTCCTAATCATGACAAAGTTATCTATTGTATCTGCAATGTTCTCTGGGTATGTGTGGGGGTCGAAAACCAAATCCCCAATACCATTTGCAAGGCATTTTGCAGCCATTTGTTTTAATGTTTTTACGTCATTTGAAGACAATACTAAAGCAAAATCCTTACCGTTTTTCTTTGCCTCTTTCAATATCTGAATCATTTCATCAAGATTTTCAGTTGTTGCAGCATAAATTAATGGTTTTGATTTTACAACATTAAATGCCTCTTTTATGTTGTCTGGGTTTAATGAGCAGATTGCAATTGGCATTTCGGTGTTTTCTTGCACGATTTTTATTGCATTTTTTAACTTTTCTGCGTCATTTGATGCATTCCTTATAGCAATAAAGTCAAGTTTTAATTTTTCTCCAGTTCTTTCAAATGTAAATTCCTCTATGTATTTTGCCCTATTTTTTATCTCCTCATCAGATAACGTATCGGCAATATCAATACCTATTGGTGTTGGATTGAAATATGCCAACTCAAATCTATACATTACTTCGTCTCCACCCATTACACATTTTTTCTTATCATTTCCAAACCAAACTTCTTTAACTGGTGGAGATATCATCTCTATAAGTTTTTTCCTATTTTTTTCAAATTTTGGAGTGTTTAATATAGGGCATTTATCAATATCTATCTCTTTATTTTGAAGTTTTGTGGCAAATGCCATACATGATGGTTCCCCACATTTTTTACAGTTTGTTTTTGGGAGTAGTTTGTAGATGTCCATTGCACTTACTTTCGCCATTTATTTCACCTCAATGTTATCCTACAGGGCATCACCGAGCGAAGCGAGGTGGTGCATCATTTTGATGAAACTTTTTTAAAGTTCTTATCCCCTATGGGTAGGTAATCCATTCATAGTTATTTGTGTTTATCTTAACTTCTCCTGGCTTTGTTACGAGTGATTTTCCAATTTCCTTCAAGACCTTTATTGATAATGGGTGAAGCATCATGAATATATCTACTCCACTCATTAGCATTGTTAATCCTGTTGTTATTTCCCAAAGTGGCAACCTATAATCCCTATCTCCCCATTCTGGGTTTTTCATCCATGCTTCTCTTGCCCCAATAGCGTTTGTTGTTCCAGATGACATTGGCATATTTACCAATTCATCCCCTTTCAATCCTGCCAACCTCAATCTTGTCATCGCGTTTATTGAAAACTCAATCCCATAACCCAATGCACAAGTTGTTGGATCCATAACAATCCTATCTGCATCTAAACCTACAGAGATTAACCTTCTGTTTAAGTCCTTTGCCATGTTTGGATCCATAATTGTCCATGACAAAACATTGTGGTCATATTTCATAGCCGCTTCTGCAATCTTTTTGTAGTCAAGTTCAAGGTTTGCAGATGCCAATAAACATTTTTCCCCTTCTGCAACTTCAGCACATGCCTCTAAAACCAATGGGTCTTTATTTGGGTCCCCACTACCGCCAATAACAAATGGAACATCTACTGCCTGCAATAAATCTTCCATTAACTTTGCTGCTTCTCTTGGGGAAGTGTCTTTAATTTTTGGGTCTGTTGAGATATGGTGGATTGTTATCATATCTGCACCAAATTCCTTAACACATTTCCTTGCCCATTCGCAAGGGTCTTCCATAACATCTGCAAAGTACTTCTTAACTGGTGCAGGCAGTCCATGCATAGGGATATCGAATATGTCAAATGTAACAACTGGTGGGTTTGGTTGTGGCTCTTCAAATCTATATAATGCTTTTTGTCCACCAATCTTGACGACTTTTCCTCTCCCACCTTCTGATTTTGGTTTTCCAAATTGAACCTCCCTAATGTATCCCTTATATGTTTCAATTGGTCTTTCCCAATCAACTTCTGGAACTTCAATGATCCCCTCTTCAGCAAGTTTTTCCTTTATTGTTGGTGTTTGTGGAATAACTACTGGAGGGGCCGAAGGTATGTTTATTATTAATTCATCTGCAGTGATTTCTATGTTTTCTATCTCTATGCGTCCTACCTTTTCCACTAACTTTATGATTGCATTCAAATCCATATCATCACCAATTTATCATTATAAATCATTACAAATTATCTATTATTATCTATATAAAGGTTTTGAATTTCGCTTGAAATCCAATTTTTCTTTTGGATATTATTAAAAATTCCTTTAATTTGATTTAATTTTTTTTAATTTTTTGTTTTCACTACACGGCATTATCCTTCCGTATACCGAAAAATTTTTATAAGTCAACATTTGATATGGTTATTAGAAATACTAAATTAATAAAGATTAACTCTACAGATTTACTGATAACGTAGGTATGGACAATAGATTCAAATATTTGGGTGGTTATATGGATTTGGATATGGAGATAATAAGGGCTTCAGTACATGGAGATGTTGAAAAGGTAAAATCCCTGATAAAAAAGGGTGCGAATGTAAATGCCAAAAATAAATTTGGGGGTTCAGCCCTCATGGCGGCAGTTATGAATAACCATATTGATGTTGTTAAAGTATTGATTGAAAATGGTGCCGATCTCAATGTAAAAAATAGGTTGGGAAGAACACCATTAATGGTTGCAATAGAAATGAAGCATATAGAAATAGCCAAATTACTTATAGAAAATGGTGCTGATGTAAATATGGCAGATATATCTGGAATAACACCAATTATGGTAGCGGAAGATTATCTCTTGCCTGAAATAGTTAGGTTACTCATAAAACATGGGGCAAGCACAGAAGGAACACGACATATCTATGAATAAAAAATAGTCATCATAAATGACAATATTCTTCATAAAATTAAAAAGCATAAATATTCCTATTTCGAAATTTTATACTTAAACCGACAAAAAATTCGCAAATGACTATAGATCCCTCTGCCAATGCCTCCATACGAATAAGAATAAGAAAATGAAATTTTAATTTTATGTTTAAATACGAAAAAACAAATCAAATCAACTCTTCTTGGTGAGCACCTTCGGGCATGTTGGAGGCATTGGCATCATTGGGAACTTCTATTTTAATCCCCTAAAATTTCATCATCTACCTCTGTAATGGTGGTGTGATTTATATTTAATATCTTACTTTCAAATTCATACTTTCTCTTTTCGAGTTTATCCAAAAAGTCCGATAAACCAAAGTCCTTTGCATCGCTATAGTTTAAATCAAATCTCTCATTTGGATTTATCTTTGAAAGACCTATTTTTAAATATTTTAATTCAGATATGTAATCATCAATCCCCGTCTCCTTATTTGTTTTTTGGATGATTATTTTTAATTTGACCATGTCTAACATTAATTTATCAAGTTTATCTTTTATTTTGTTTACTTCCTCCAATTTTTTATTTTTTGCCTTCTCTTTTAAATTTTCTGATAGGTTTATTAATTCTTCAACATCCCCTTTTTCAGATAAAATTAAGTTTATTGCCCTTAAACCATCTTCATAATCACTCAAATTCCTTGATACTTCATTCACATAATCATCCAACAACCTTAAAAACTTCATCTCCTTTCTTTTTAATGTAGATAATGCTTCTCCCAAGGTTATCTTTGCCATAGTTCCACCAAATTAATCTACAAAAAGTAAAAAATAAAATTAATTTATTTCTCTATGATTGTCTCTCTAATTGCCATTCCAAAGTGTCTTGCATTTTCATCTGGTTTTATTAAAACTTTATCCCCCTCTTTTAATTCTACAACTGATATTGGTGTTCCGTCCTCTTTAACCAACCTAATGGTCTCTGCATTTTGGAGGATTGTTCTTATTATGTCTCCTTTATATTCTGCCTCAATGAGCATTAATGGTCTCTTCTCAATTTTCACGCGTCCAATGATTACTTCCCTTGCCCTTCCATCCTTATTTACAACCAATACTTTATCTCCTGCTTTTAACTCACTTAAGTATTTTGTCTTATTTCCTGGGCATAAAATGTATGCGTGAACTGGTCCCGCATTCACTCTAAAAGGTCTCGTTGCAACATAAGGATTCTCTACTGTCTCAGAGTGCACCAAAAACATTCCTCTTGAATATGAGCCAATTAACATACCCTCTCCAATTTCCATTAATGAGCAAGTATCTATACAAACCCTATCTCCACTACCAATAGGCTCAACCTTTTTGATTGTTGAAACATCCAACTCAATTCTCTGGGCATTAATACTTTCAAGAAGTTCCATCAATTCTTTTATATCATTAAAATCATTTGGGAACAATAAAACTCCGTCAACACCTTTTTCCAAAATTTCGTAGGCAGTTTTTGCCTCTTTTATTGAATTTACTGCTGCTATTATTTTTATATCCTCATTAAACAAATCTGCAATGAGGTTTTCTAATGGAATGATTGTCCAATCTCTTCCTTCCAATATAATATTATCAACAAAATCCAACCTACTAACTTCCGATGCAAATATTTCATCATCTTTACTTTCAATTGGGATGTAAATGGCAGTTTCTTTTCCTAATTCCTTTGCCTTCCTTAATATCTCTAAATCATCATCCTTTCCTATAACAACAATATCTGCATTTAAATCATTTGATGCCACTTTTATATTTCCCAATTCTCTTATTTTTTCTATGTCTTCACTCTTTGCCATTACAACAGGAACACTTGATTCTAAGGCACATTTAACAATCTCTTTTCTATCTTCCCAATCATCTCCAATAACATTAACCCATGCAAACTTCATTAACTCACCCTCATGACAATTATTACTCTTAAAAACTATAGTTGTTTGCGAATTTTTTGTAATTATTTATATGCTCTATATTTCAAATGGATATTGGTCATCCTTAAATTTTGAAATAATGTTCAGTAATTCCATAAAATTATTAATGGTTATTTCTAACATCTAACGCAAACAACTATAGTTTTTAAGAGTATTTAAAATTTTTAATTTATTGATTTAAATTAATGGTTATTGTAGATTGCAATGCCTATCTTTCATTTCATTTTCTGAAATGCCTAATCTCTTCATCAATAATGCCACAACAACATCTAAAAAAATAAATGCCATGAACTCAAATGCTGTGCCTAATGGAAGGTATTCATTTTTTGATATGCATATAGGAATCCAGATGTTGGAGATTTTTGCAAGTGTATTTGGGATATTGCAAGTTATCGCAACCACATTATCTGCTTTTTTTGCTATTTCTTTTGTTAAGGTCGTTTCCCCACTACCTGAAATCACTATTAATAAATCTCCCTCTTTAAATGATGGGCATATTGTTTCCCCAACCACATAAGCGTTAAATCCTAAATGCATTAAACGCATTGCAAATGCCTTCCCCACCAATCCACTCCTGCCGACTCCAAAAACAAATATGTTTTTTGCGTTTATAATGGCATCTAAAAAAGAATTTAGTTTATTTTTTAGATTTTCATCATATTCAAATTCCATCAGTAGTTCTATATTTTTTGCTATGTGTGGGAGAATTTCACCAATCAATATAAACACCCAAATCTTTAATATTTAATAATGACAAATTTCGACAAAAAATATAAATTTAAATAAATGGATTATATTTAATAAAAAAAATAAAATGGTGGGGGTGCTGGGATTTGAACCCAGGTCCAGGGATTACTCCTGCCATCGGGTTTTAGTCCAGTGCCCCATGGACATCTGGAGTCCCCGATGATAGTCCTGGCTACACCACACCCCCACAATAATAACCACATTAAATACATACCACTTTAATATTTAAACTTTACGGATTATTGTTTATTTAAATCCTTAATTATTCAATAAAAGTTGATATTGGTAAGATTTAAAATTGGGTTATTATAAATAAATTTTAATAAAATTCGCAAACAACTATAGTAGTTTGTGAAATTTATATTATGCTATGTTACAAAAACAGATAGTCATGGAGGTGCAAATATCATTAAAAAATTACTTGAATATTTAAAGCAAACTCATCCAGATGATTTGAAGGTTTTAAGGACGATAGAATTGCTTATGAGGTATCATGAATGGGTTCCAGTTGATGAAATTGTTAGGAAGGTTAAGATGGATGAGAAGGATGTTTTGTATAGATTGAAGAGGTTGAATAAATTTGAGTTTGTGAATCGCTCAAGATATGGATATAGGTTATCTTTTGGAGGATATGATGCCCTTGCTATGAATGCATTTATTAAAAAAGGACTTATAAAGGCAATTGGTGGCAAGTTAGGTGTTGGTAAGGAGGGGGATGTTTATAATATCCTTCTTGAAGATGGAAGAGAGGCAGTTTTAAAATTCCACAAACATGGAAGGACATGCTTTACAAGAGGGAAGAGATATAGGGATTATATAGTAGATAAGAGACATATAAGTTGGCTTTACACTTCAAGGTTGACTGCGGAGAGGGAATTTGAAATATTAAATGAACTATTTCCTATTGTAAAAGTTCCTGAGCCAATAGAGCAAAATAGACATGCAATAATTATGGGTAAGATATGCGGGGATGAATTAAAAAGAGTGGATTTGGAAGAATTGGGGGTAGATGCAAATAAATTGTTTTGGGATATTATTGAGGAAATAAAAAAATCTTATGAATTGGGCTACATTCATGGGGATTTGAGTGAATTCAACATTTTGATTGATGAAAATGGGAATTTTGTCATAATAGATTGGCCTCAGGCAGTAAATACTTGCCATCCTGATGCAGAGTTTTATTTGAAGAGGGATATAGGTAATGTGGTGAGATACTTTAAAAAGTATAAGATAAAAGAGGATGTAGATAAGTTGTATGAATATGTGACAAATAAAAATAAAAATGAAGAGGATAAAAATGAATGGGGATGAAGGTAGATAATATAATTGATCCCTAAAACTTTTTTAACCAACTTTTTTTAATTTCATTTAATCAAGTTTTCTGGTGATAGGATGAAGGTTGAGTTTATGCAGGGAAATATGGCATGTGTTGAAGGAGCGATAAAGGCAGGATGTAGGTTTTTTGCAGGTTATCCAATAACACCTTCAACAGAGATAGCAGAAGGGATGGCAAAGAAATTACCAAAGGTTGGAGGGTATTATGTCCAAATGGAGGATGAGATTGCAAGTATCTCTGCAGTGATAGGTGCAAGTTGGGGAGGATTAAAATCAATGACTGCAACAAGTGGGCCAGGATTTAGTTTAATGCAGGAAAATATTGGCTATGCGTTTATGACAGAAACACCATGCGTAATAGTTAATATTCAAAGAGGAGGTCCTTCAACAGGACAACCAACAATGGCATCTCAAGGAGACATGATGCAGACAAGATGGGGAAGTCATGGGGATTATGAGCCAATAGTTATTTCTCCAAGTTCAGTTCAGGAGATGTATGATTTCACAATAATGGCATTTAATTATGCAGAGAAGTATAGAATTCCAGTGTTTTTAATGGCAGATGAGATTGTAGGGCATATGAGGGAGAAGGTTGTTTTACATGATAATTTTGAGATAATTGATAGGAAAAAGCCAGAGGAAAAACCATGCAAAAATCCATATCCGTTTGATGTTGATGTTCCTCCAATGCCAGTGTTTGGAGAGGGCTACAATATCCACGTTACTGGCTTAACACATAACGAAAAAGGTTATCCTGATGTTTCACCCGAAACACATGATAAATTGGTTAGAAGGATAACCAATAAAATAAGAAAAAATAAAGATGACATTGTGAAGTATGAAGGGAAGTATTTGAATGCTGATGTGATGTTTGTTTGTTATGGGACTCCTTCGAGGGCAGTTAAACATACGGTTGAGGAATTAAGGAAGAAAGGTATTGATGCTGGATATATAAGGTTAATAACAGTATTCCCATTCCCAGATGAGTTGATAAAAGGTTTAGATGCATCAAAGGTTATAGTGCCTGAAATGAACTTGGGGCAAATCTACTATGAGGTTGAGAGATGTGCGAAGGGAGATGTTGTCTTAGTGGATAAGATAGGTGGAGAATTGCATAGACCTGAAGATTTGGAAAAAGCAGTCTTCGAATAATTTTTTATATATTTTGCCGAATGGTGGTTTAAATGAAAAAGATTTTATGTTTTTTTGTTTTGTTAGTTGTTGTTTCTTTTTGTGGATGTTTTGAGGAAAATAAATTAAAAACTGTTAATACTGAAAATAATTCAAATAATTTGAATGAAACTGGCGAAGATGTATTTATTTTAAATGAAACAAATGAGAACAACAGTAAAATAGAAAATATCACAATAAACAAAACTTGTAATTTTTCAAAGATTAATGCTACTAAGTGCCTTTCTATTGATGACATGTTTTTGAAATTAGATTATGTAAATCAGATAAATGCTTCGAATAGTAATGGAGTGCGGATAATCAAAATTTATAAAACAAATAATATAACGGTTGTTTTTGATGTGAGTGAGTATGAGGTTAATTTCTATGGTGCAATGAGATACAACAAGGTTAGGAAATATGTCCTTAGAGATAAATTTGGAAATTATAGGTGTTATGAGTTTATCCCATACTACAAAAATGGGTCTGAAAGTTATTGCTATGTGAGAAAGATAGGAAAATATTGGGTAATAATGGGTTTTAACAAAAAAGATAAAAAAGTTTATGAACTTTGGGAAAAATGGAACGGATATATTTATAAAAAATTATAAAAAATTTAGTTAAATGCATTTTTTATTGAATTGACAATTGCGTTTATAATCTCTTCATCAGATAATCTTTCAGCATCCTTTGATGTTAAATCAACCCTTAAACTTTTACTTGCCCTTGGCATTCCTGCAACAGTAATTGTTATTATTCCGTAATCTACCAACAAATTAAATCCAATATCTATTAGTTTGTTTGTATTGTTTTCAGTGTTGGTAACTTTTTTTATAACAAATCCTGTTGGGGTTTTTTCATAGGAGATGTTTATTTTTTCATCTTTTTCTCTTAATTCATAGTTTAAATCATCTAATGCACTTAAATCAAAGTTCTTTGCTCTTTCATAGGCTTTTTTCAATTTATCTAAATTAAATGACTCCAATCCCCTAACCATTCCAGCCATTATTGGAGGTTGTGCTTCCAATCCAAAACTTAATCCAACTGTATATATTCTATCGACCAATTCTTTTAAACCACCAAGTAATCCCCCTCTTGGACCGTCCATTAATTTATCCGTACTTGTTACAACCAAATCTGCCCCTAATTCCAATCCTGATGGTTGATTAAAGAGGGGTCTTAACCTTGCTCCTGAAGCATCATCTACAAATACAATTGATTTTTTCTTTTTTGCGTAGTTTATGATTTCTTTCATTATCTCTAAATTAATAACCTTATGGTCCATTGTTGCTCCAGTTATTATTGTCAGGGTATTTTCATCGATTTTTTTTAATATCTCTTCAACATTATCATCTTCAAAATACTCTGCTCCTATTATTTTACAACTTTTTGGTATTGATGGATGTGAGGGAAGTTCTGGAACATAGTGAACAACTTTTTTTGGTCTTATTGCAAGAATTGTTGCCAATATTGCTGAGGAAGTTCTGTTAAATCCAACAGCCTTATGGTTTTCATTTCCCCTTAAATGCATTAATCCAAGTTTATTTAATTCTTCTGAGTATATTGCAGGCCCAACATAGGTTTCAAGTAGGGCTTTATCCTCTTCTGTTATTTTAAATCCGCCTGCTAATCCAGTTAGATCATATATCCCTTTTCTACCTTTCTTTTTAATTAGATCCCTAATTATCTTTCTACACTTTTCTAATCTTAGCAATTCGTTCTCATCGTCCATAATGGTTTCACCTAAGAATATAAATGAAGATTTAAGATTTTAAGATTATGTTCCACAGGCATCTATATCATTTGAAATTTCTATTTTTCCTTCTTTCATTAATTTTTTTATTAATTCATCCTTGTCTAGTACTTCTCTTTTCTCTTTTTCTTCTTCCTCCAATATTTCCAATAAGTAGGGTTTGTACATCAAATCATTATCTAAAACTACCCATACACTGTTTTCGTCAGTTTTTATATCTACAACATGTCCCTTTGTACCGGTGTTGACGTATCTTACATAAGAGCTTATGGTAATTTCATTTCCATTTACGTCTTGAATCATAAAACTCCCTCATTTTATTACTGGTTGTTGTATTATTTGTGCATTTACAGATATATATATTATTGTTTTATTCCTAAAAACAATACATTCACCAAACTGCCAGTATAGTATGCAGTTGAAGGTGACAACCTGACCGAAGGGTCAGGTTGGATGCAAGCCCGCGACCAAGGTGAAACCCAGTAGCGGCCACAAGAGGAATATATCCTCTCTTGCGATCGTCTCCCATTTAATTCCGGTTGATCCCGCCGGAGGCCACTGCTATTGGGGTCCGACTAAGCCATGCGAGTCTATGGGCTTTTGCCCATGGCGGACGGCTCAGTAACACGTGGCTAACCTACCCTCGGGTGGGGGATAACCTCGGGAAACTGAGGATAATCCCCCATAGGGGAAGAGGTCTGGAATGATTCTTCCCCGAAAGCATATGCGCCCGAGGATGGGGCTGCGGCCGATTAGGTAGTTGGTGGGGTAACGGCCCACCAAGCCTACGATCGGTACGGGCCCTGAGAGGGGGAGCCCGGAGATGGGGACTGAGACACGGCCCCAGGCCCTACGGGGCGCAGCAGGCGCGAAACCTCCGCAATGCGCGAAAGCGCGACGGGGGGACCCCAAGTGCCCATGCACTGCATGGGCTTTTCCGGAGTGTAAACAGCTCCGGGAATAAGGGCTGGGCAAGTCCGGTGCCAGCAGCCGCGGTAATACCGGCAGCCCAAGTGGTGGCCACTTTTATTGGGCCTAAAGCGTCCGTAGCCGGCCCAGTAAGTCCCTGCTTAAATCCTACGGCTTAACCGTAGGACTGGCAGGGATACTGCTGGGCTTGGGACCGGGAGAGGGCAGGGGTACTCCGGGGGTAGCGGTGAAATGTGTTGATCCCCGGAGGACCACCTATGGCGAAGGCACCTGCCTGGAACGGGTCCGACGGTGAGGGACGAAAGCCAGGGGAGCGAACCGGATTAGATACCCGGGTAGTCCTGGCCGTAAACGCTGCGGACTAGGTGTCGGGTAGGCCTTGTGCCTACCCGGTGCCGAAGGGAAGCCGTTAAGTCCGCCGCCTGGGGAGTACGGTCGCAAGACTGAAACTTAAAGGAATTGGCGGGGGAGCACTACAACGGGTGGAGCCTGCGGTTTAATTGGATTCAACGCCGGGCATCTTACCAGGGGCGACGGCAGGATGAAGGCCAGGTTGACGACCTTGCCAGACGCGCCGAGAGGTGGTGCATGGCCGTCGTCAGCTCGTACCGTGAGGCGTCCTGTTAAGTCAGGTAACGAGCGAGACCCGCGCCCCATGTTGCCATCCTTCCCTCTGGGGGAGAGGCACTCATGGGGGACCGCTGGCGCTAAGCCAGAGGAAGGAGCGGGCAACGACAGGTCCGCATGCCCCGAATCCCCTGGGCTACACGCGGGCTACAATGGCTGGGACAATGGGATGCAACCCCGAAAGGGGGAGCAAATCCCCTAAACCCAGCCGTAGTTCGGATCGTGGGCTGTAACTCGCCCACGTGAAGCTGGAATCCGTAGTAATCGCGCCTCATCATGGCGCGGTGAATGCGTCCCTGCTCCTTGCACACACCGCCCGTCACGCCACCCGAGTTGGGTTTAGGTGAGGCCCTGGCCTCTGGCTGGGGTCGAACCTAGGCTCAGCGAGGGGGGCGAAGTCGTAACAAGGTAGCCGTAGGGGAACCTGCGGCTGGATCACCTCCTGAGAAAAAAAGTGGCCGTTACTGGGCACCAAATGGTCGCGGGCTTTTTACGTGCAGTCCATAATCTATTGGTTATGGACGAAGGGCCTGATTGATGAGGGCCACGCATAAGCCCCCGTGCCTGGTGATATCCAGGTACTCCGCTGGGTATCCGGTATCCCGCCTGGTGGATGGCTCGGCTTGGGACGCCGAGGAAGGGCGTGGTAAGCTGCGATAAGCCCGGGCGAGGTGCAGACAGCCGTCGAACCCGGGATTCCCGAATGGGACTTCCTGCCCATTTGGGCGACCCCAGCAGGGGTCGGGAACGCGGGGAATTGAAACATCTTAGTACCCGCAGGAAAAGAAACCAACAGGGATGCCGTGAGTAGGGGCGACCGAAAGCGGCACAGGGCAAACCGAACCCCATGCCGTAAGGTATGGGGGATGTGGAGTTGCAAGGCTTCCCGCTAAGACCTGGATTGGGAAGCCGAAGTGGTCTGGAACGGCCCGCCATAGAGGGTGAAAGCCCCGTAGGCGTAACCAATCCAGGTCTTGGGAAGTTCTTGAGTACCGTGCGTTGGATATCGCGCGGGAATCTGGGAGGCATCGGTCTTCCAACCCTAAATACGTCCCAAGACCGATAGCGCACTAGTACCGTGAGGGAAAGCTGAAAAGCACCCTTAGTAGGGGGTGAAAAGAGCCTGAAACCAGGTGGGGGTAGTAAGGCACGGCTCCAAAGGCAACCGCCTCGAAGGAACCCTCCGCGAGGAGGTAGTACGAGAGGTGGAGCCAGGGTCGTGCCGTCCGTTTTGAAAAACGGGCCGGGGAGTGTACGGGTGTGGCGAGCCTAAGGGGTTCAACCCCGGAGGCGTAGGGAAACCGACAAGTCCACAGCCTTTGGCGAGGGACGGGGTCTTTAAGGGCCCGGAGTCACACCCGTACGACCCGAAGCCGGGCGATCTAGGCCGGGGCAGGGTGAAGTCCCTCACCAGAGGGATGGAGGCCCGCAGGGGTGTTGCCGTGCAAAGCACTCCTCTGACCTCGGTCTAGGGGTGAAAGGCCAATCGAGCCCGGCGTTAGCTGGTTCCCCCCGAAATAACCCGCAGGTTAGCCGGAGGTTAGGTAGATGGCAGGGTAGAGCACTGATAGGGTGGTTAGGGGGCGAGAGCCCTCGCCATCCTGTCAAACTCCGAACCTGCCATCGCCGTAGCCTCCGAGTGAGGGCATACGGGTAAGCCGTATGTCCGAAACGGGAACAACCGAGACCCGGGTTAAGGCCCCTAAGTGCCGGTTAAGTGTGAATCCGAAGGGAGTCCTTGGCCTAAGACAGCAGGGAGGTTGGCTTAGAAGCAGCCATCCTTTAAAGAGTGCGTAACAGCTCACCTGCCGAGGTCAGGGGCCCCGAAAATGGACGGGGCTAAACCGGCCGCCGAGACCCGGGGGCGCCGAAAGGCGATCCGGTAGGGGGGCGTCCTGCGAGGGTAGAAGCTCGGCCGTGAGGTCGAGTGGACCTCGTGGGAACGAGGATCCCGGCAGTAGTAACAGCAAAGTGGGGTGAGAATCCCCACCGCCGAAGGGGCAAGGTTTCCACAGCAACGGTCGTCAGCTGTGGGTTAGCCGGTCCTAACCCCCGGGGTAATTCCCTTGGGGGGAAAGGGAAGCGGGTTAATATTCCCGCGCCACCCGGATACGTGCGGCAACGCAAGGCCAACTCCTGACGCTTCGGGGTAGGCCAACCACCCCCGTCGAGGTGGTCAAGCGTATAAGTCCGGGGAGTGCCGTAATGGCGAGAACCGGATGAAAGCGTGATGAGCCTTCCGTTAGGAGGGTTTGGCCGAGCCCTGGAGCCCGTGAAAAGGGAGTTGGCAAGGATTCCGGGTGACCGTACCCAGAACCGACACTGGTGCCCCTAGGCGAGTATCCTAAGGCGTATCGGGGTAATCCGGTCGAGGGAAGTCGGCAAATTGGCCCCGTAACTTCGGGAGAAGGGGTGCCAGCGGCCTTGCTTAAATGCGGGGCTGCTGGTCGCAGTGACCAGGGGGGCCCGACTGTTTAATAAAAACACAGGTCTTGGCTAGCCCGTAAGGGTGTGTACCAAGGCCGACGCCTGCCCAGTGCTGGTACGTGAAACCCGGGTCCAACCGGGCGAAGCGCCAGTAAACGGCGGGGGTAACTATAACCCTCTTAAGGTAGCGAAATTCCTTGTCGGGTAAGTTCCGACCTGCATGAATGGCGTAACGAGGCCCCCACTGTCCCCGACCGGAGCCCGGTGAACCTACCATTCCGGTGCAAAGGCCGGAGACCCCCAGTGGGAAGCGAAGACCCCGTGGAGCTTTACTGCAGCCTGCCGTTGGGGCATGGTCGTGGGTGCACAGTGTAGGTGGGAGCCGTCGAAGCCGCCTCTCCGGGGGCGGTGGAGGCGCCCATGGGACACCACCCACCCATGGCCATGTCCCTAACCCCGAATAGGGGGACACCGGTAGGTGGGCAGTTTGGCTGGGGCGGCACCCTCCTAAAAAGGCATCAGGAGGGCCCAAAGGTCGGCTCAGGCGGGTCAGGACTCCGCCGTGGAGTGCAAGGGCAAAAGCCGGCCTGACTTGGTCGGTAACAGAGGCCGACCAAGAGGCGAAAGCCGGGCCTAGCGAACCCCTGTGCCTCACCGATGGGGGCCAGGGATGACAGAAAAGCTACCCCGGGGATAACAGAGTTGTCGCGGGCAAGAGCCCATATCGACCCCGCGGCTTGCTACATCGATGTCGGTTCTTCCCATCCTGGGTCTGCAGCAGGACCCAAGGGTGGGGCTGTTCGCCCATTAAAGGGGATCGTGAGCTGGGTTTAGACCGTCGTGAGACAGGTTGGTTGCTATCTGCTGGGGGTGTTGGCTGCCTGAGGGGAAGGTGGCTCTAGTACGAGAGGAACGAGCCGCCGGCGCCTCTGGTCTATCGGTTGTCCGACAGGGCACTGCCGAGCAGCTACGCGCCAAGGGATAAGGGCTGAAAGCATCTAAGCCCGAAACCCTCCCCGAAAATAGGCAGCCAGTCCCTTCGGGGACGAGGGCTCTCCTAGAAGAGGAGGTTGATAGGCCGGGGGTGTAAGCACCAAGGCTTCGGCCGAGGTGTTGAGCCCGCCGGTACTAATCGCCCGAGGGATACGCGGCGGAGTACCTGGACACCTAAAGGCATGGGGGCTATGCGTGGCCCAAAACAGAGGACTTGTACTAAAAAATATTTCAGTATCTCCGAATATGCATTAGATATACACAAATAGAAACAACCTAACCTTTAAAGTCCTGATTTCGTTTTTATTTTTAGGTCTTTAAACATTCTAAATCTTGTTTCTATATTCCAACGCTTTTTATAGATTTTTAGATAGTCCTTTGCATGTTCAAAATCAAGATTCGTTAAGAAAGTGTAATAAACGGTATTATCTTCAACGATTATTAATTTTGATATAAATATTTACTTATGAAATAATCGAACTTCCATTTATCGCCTTTTTATACTCTTTTTCGAGTGTAGTATTTTACTCTACCGTTCTTTGGGATAAAACTTATGTAATTACAGTTGTATCTCAAAAATCTTTATGATGTTAAAGTCCTTAAACTCTCTATCGATTAAAGCTATAAGTTTCTTTGGGTTTATTTTTAATTCGTTAATAACGAGGTTGTCGAATAATTGAATTGTAGATTTATTCGGTATTATATGTTTCAATATTAATACTTTAATTAGTGTTAATATATTATGCACTATTTGTTAAACAGATTTTTAATGGTTTTTCTAACTTTTACTGACTTTGTAATTCCATTTAAACTCTTTTGTTTTGACTATTGGGGTGATATTGTGTTGTAGTAAGTATTCAAACAATTCACTAGTTTGTAGATAAATTTTAATATTAAGAAC
>NZ_AGJL01000033.1 GCF_000243455.1 Methanotorris formicicus Mc-S-70
ATCAAACTGTATAGAATATTTAAGCCACAAATATGGATTATCATTCTATGAAGTGATTAAAGAGTGTAGTAAAGAACTAATAAAGAAAGGATTCTCGTAATCACACTGTCAGTAAACTAAATCATGTAATCTTCTGTATAATCAACTTAAATAAAATTTTAAATCCTGTTTTAACATTAGTCCCCCTTGACATTGAGTATTCAGTATAAATGGTTTTTATTGGTACTTCTTTAAATTTCAAATTATGCTTTTTAAATAATACAATAAATTCAGATGAAACCTCATATCTATTGCTTTTTAAGTCATTGACTATCTTTTTTGCCGCCTCATAAGAGAACGCCCTCAATCCACTTTGGCTGTCTGTTACAAAATAACCCCCCATTAGGTAGGTTATAAAGTTTAACCCCCAATTTCCAATCCTTTTAATTAATGGCATATTTTTTACTTCATTTTTATCCATCAACCTACTTCCCACAACAACGTCATAGATATCCTCTAAAATAGGTTTTGCAACTTTTTCAATATCCTTTGGGTCATGCTGTCCATCAGCATCAAATGTAACAATAATTTTTGGTTTATATAACAAAGCACATTTTATTCCAGTTCCTAATGCTCCTCCCAAACCCCTATTTAATATATGCCTACAAACTATTACATTTTCTTTTTCTGCAATTTCTGAGGTTTTATCCTTAGATCCATCATCCACAACAATGATATTTTTATAACCTTCATTCTTTAGAGCCCTCAATGTGTTTCCAATCATTTTTTCCTCATTATACGCGGGAATAACAACAAATATATCATCCTTATTCATAATCCCACCAAAAATTTAAAAATAACATTAACTATTTGAATTACTTTTTTTTATCATAATTTTTGAGAATGCTATTGTTCCAATTGGACCGCTAACAAGTAATAAGAGTGCTATAGTCTCCCCAAATGAGATTCCATAATGGGTTGACACAACAACTATAAATGTTGCAACTATAACTGCCAACAACCCTTCCCCAACAAGAACATTGGCAGTATTCTTCTTAAATGATAACTTTAAAGATGCCAATGCCCCAAATATTAATGAGAGTAGCGTGAAATATATCACATACTCGTTCATAGTATCACCCTTTAAAATGATAATACATCAGAATTATAAAAATAATTGCCCCAAGAAACATTGAAAACCAAACCCATATATTTAGTATAAATAGCATTTTATATATTTTTTCTCTTTTCTTCGGATCACTCATAATTTTTTTTATGGGGTCTCTACCATAATATTTCTTCCTTTTTAGCATAAAATCACCCACATTAATACATAGATAACCTAAATAATAACTGTGTTGTTGTTGGCAGTTCTCTCCTTAAAATTCTAAGTTCTGGTTTGTAGATATATAAAACATCCTCCTCTGAAAATGGATTATATTCTCTCCCAAGTATCTTTGATACAACTTTAACTGCCTCTTTTCCTGAAACTTTTATAGTCCCACTCTCTAATGAAGCATCAACCTCTAAAACTATTGGTATCTCCAAATTCTCACTGGCAATTTCTTTTAATTTTAAAAGTTCCCTCTTTTTAATCCTATGTCTTTTACCATTTACAATAATATAGGGTTTTTCTTCATTTAAAAGTTCCCCCAAAGTTTTTCTTTTAAATCGTGGGCTTAGGTCATAAATAAGTTTGTAAATTTCTTTGTCCATAGTATCACTTTTGTTATTCAGATTTTAAACCTAATGTTTTAAATCTATAGTATTTACAACAAATATTATTTTCTTTAAATCCTCAAAATCAGTAATTATTTATACGATTAAAAGAAACTAAGTATTTAATAATTTCGGGATACCACAATAGTTTTAAATCACACTATCAGTAATTAGTGTTTTAAAAATGAGGGGGAAAATGGATATCTTAACTCACGTTTTTATTCCATTAATATTTTTATTTGCTATCAGAGAACTTAAAAAGGAATACGTTTTCCTAATTCCATTTACACTGTTTCCTGATTTGGATAAGTTTATTGGGACTCCATTATTGCATTCTCTTGTTGTTGAATTTGGGGTATTTTTGGTGCTATTTGGAACTGAAAGTTTCCTTAGGAAAAAATATTTAAAGAATGACTCCATTAATTGTAAATACTCGATGATAATAATGATTTACATTTTGAGTCATCTTGTCTTAGATTTCTTTGATGGGGGACCTGTTTATCTGTTCTATCCTTTTTTAGATGTTGGGGTTGGTTTGGAGTTTTCTACGAAGTTGGTTGTTGGTAATGGGTTTGAATTTAAGGATGTCCTACCTAATGTTGTTTGTACAACTCCGCATAGGTTGAATGAGTATGGGGGTGTTATATCTGGATTTGGGGTAGTTTCTATGTTGATGTTTTTGTTAATGATGCTTTATGAGTATAGATTTAATGCGATTAAATGAAGTTTTTTGATAGGTGATTCCCTTATTAGAAATCTCTGGTGGAGTTGTAGGTAGTATTCCAAATACCTAAAACAAAAAATCTCAAATAGAAAAGATGTCTGGGTGAAATTGATGAAATCTATCATCTTAGCGGGAGGTATAGGGAGTAGATTATTTCCTCTAAGTAGGGAATATTATCCAAAACAATTTATAAAATTCAAAGCACTTGGAAAATCTCTCTTCCAATTAACATTTGAAAGAACTTTAAAGTTGTCAAATATAAAAGATATATTCATAATAACCAATGAAAAGCATAAGTTTTTGGTTTTAGGGCAGATAGAAGAATTAGGTTATAATTTTAATGAAGAAAATATTCTAATTGAACCAATAGGTAAAAACACCCTACCAGCAATCTATTATGGAGTTAAAGTTATAAAGGAAAAAGATGTTATTGCTGTTTTCCCTTCCGACCATTTGATTAAAGATGAAGATGAATTTATAAAAACGGTTAAAGAAGGAGTTAAGTTGGCAGATAATTATCTAATAACTTTTGGAATAAAGCCGAATAAGCCTCACACTGGTTATGGTTATATAAAACCAGGAGAAAAATTAGATATTGGTTATAAGGTTGAGGAGTTTAAAGAAAAACCTGATTTAGAAACTGCAAAAGAATATGTAAAAAAAGGATACTTATGGAATAGTGGAATGTTTTTATTTAAGACAGATATTTTTGAAGAAGAGGTTAAAAAACTCTGCCCAGAAGTTTATGAGGCGTTTAAAGAAGATGATATAAATGAAGTTTATAGAAAAGTTCCTGACATTTCAATAGATTATGGTATTATGGAAAAATCTGATAGAGTGGCAGTTATCCCAATAAATATAAAATGGAGTGATTTGGGAAGTTTTGATGCTATATATGAGGTCTTTGATAAAGATGATAATGGAAATATTATCCATGGAGAAAATATCGTTTTAAATTCTAAACATAATCTTGTATATACTCATGGTGGAAAATTAGTTTCTTTAATTGGAATCGATGATTTAATTATTATTGATACAAGAGATGCTTTATTAATTTGTAATAAGGGGGAAAGTCAGAAAGTTAAAGATGTGGTTAAATATTTAAAGCAGAAAGGGGATGAAAGGGTTTTATTCCACAAGAAAGTTTATAGGCCTTGGGGATGGTATGAGGTTTTAGAGGAGGGGAGATTTTATAAGGTTAAGAAAATAACCGTTTTGCCTGGAAAGAAGTTAAGTTATCAACTCCATCATCATAGGAGTGAGCACTGGGTTGTTGTTAAAGGAATGGCGAGGGTTGTTATTGAGGGGGAGGAAAAATTTGTTAGAAGTGGAGAGAGTATCTTCGTTAGGAGTGGTTTAAAGCATAGGTTAGAAAATCCTGGAAAGATTCCTTTAGAGGTTATAGAGATACAGGTTGGAGAGTATTTGGGAGAGGATGATATTGTAAGGTTTGATGATGAATGGGGGAGAAAATAGGTGAAACTATGAAATTCTTCAATAGAGAGAAAGAGATTAAAGAAATTCTTTCAATTATTGAATCTGAACCAAACCTAATTTATTTCATCTACGGCTCTATAAACTCTGGAAAAACAGCCTTAATCAATGAAATAATCAACAATAGATTAGATAAAGATAAGTATGTTGTATTTTACTTTGATTTAAGAGAGATATTTATATCGAGATACGATGACTTTATAGAGGTTTTGTTTGAAGAGTATGAAGGAGATAAAAAGCCAATAGAAGTTATAAAGGGTTTGTTAAAAGATACTCCTTTATTATTTGGCATCCCAACTCCAAAAAATACTTTGGAAGAATTATTAAAGAAAAAAACCACTAAAAACGTCTTTAGATATATAACCAACGTTTTAATGGAGATTAAGAAAGAAGGAAAACAACCAATAATTATTATTGATGTCTTGGAAACCTTCGGTTTCCAAAATCTTTGTCGCTTCGCTCCAAAGAACTTACAAAAGATTGGAGATTTAAAATTAAATGGATTTTTAATCTATGAATTGTTTAATTACTTTATTGATTTAACGAAAGAGTTGCATTTATGTCATGTTTTTTGTTTGAGTTCTGATAGCTTGTTTATAGAGAGAGTTTATAATGAGGCGATGTTGGATGATAGGGTTGATTATATTTTAGTTGATGACTTTGATAAAGAAAATGCTTTAAAATTTATGGATTTTTTATCTGAAGAGATTTTGAATAAAAAACTCTCTGATGATGAGAAAGAGCTTATTTTATAGCTATGTTGGAGGGAAGCCAATCTTAATAATAAAAGTTATTGATAAGTTAAGATATGAAAAGTTGGATGTTATTTTAAAGTTCATGTTAAAAGATGCTATTCAAAAACTAAAATACTTTTTAGAGAATGTTAAGGAGGAAGATGAAGAGCTTTATAACAAAATAGTTGATGTGTTAAAGCTGTTTAAAGAAACTTATGAAATTGAAGATATTTCAATAAATAAAAAGATTAGAGAGTTTTTAGTTAAAAAGAATATTTTGTTTTTAAATCCTGTTGAAGGAATTTTAAAGCCGCAATCGTTTTTGGTTTGGAAGGCGATAAAAAGAGTAATAGAATGAAATTCTTTGATAGGGAAAAAAGATTAAAGAAATTCTCTCAATTATCGAATCTGAACCAAGAAGATTTTATAAACTACAGAAATTTGAAACTATAACTATATAATAATTAATCATAGTTCCCATCATACATTTATATATTTACTTAATTGAATTAACTTCATCTAACACTTTAAGGTTATAAGCGATTGTGAAGAGTAAGAGCTTAACGCTTAAACCTTTTTTGCTTACAGCTCGAATATGCTTAGGGAACATCGCAACTAACTTTGAGAAGTTAGTTTCGATGCTTTTTCTCAACTTATTCAATATTTTATACTTTGTTCTCTCTATAAACGATTTAATCATGTTTTTTCTTTTTATCGCTTCGAAATAAACTTTTCCATTTCTTAATAAATTTTCAAAACCTTTATCGATGTATCCTTTGTCTCCGATTACACTACAGTTCATAAATTCTCGAATAAACCATCTAAAATTTTCTTTTAAAATATCTAAGTCGTGCTGATTTGCAGGATTTACAAATATCAGCATTAGATATAAACCATTGGTGATATAAGTTGCTTTATATTCGAAATAATAACGTTTTTTTGATGCGTTAAATCCGACTGTTCCATCTTTTTTAATTAACATTGATTTTCCACTTTTTTCGTGTCTGCTTTTTCTTACAAGTTCTTTCGTTTCAATTGGAATTGTATCTATAAATAACAAACAGTTTTTGTTTAAAAAGACCCTCTGAATTTCGAATAATGGTTCTTCATATCTGTTTAATCGCTCAACTAATTTGTTGTATCTTATTTTCGGAAATAACCCCAACTCTTCGATTAAAAATTCATATCCCTTTTTATACATCCACTGAAGTATATCATACATAGAACCGAAAAGCTTATTAAGTCCAAGAGAGATATTTTTTCTCTGCGGGTGTATGGCGATTTATATTTAGCGACTATCAGGTAAAACTTAGCCCACATACGTTTTATTAAACGCTTAATCTTCGGAATTTCGGATTTTTCAATAATGTTATCACCTCTCAATATTTTTTTGTAGTAATCTATAATCATATAGTTATATATTTATCTATTTGATGGGAACTACCGTTAATTATTATAAAATGTATAATAATGAATATTATTAAAAAAATTTAACTAGACAAATTGTCATAAGAATCTTTAAATATAAACAATTGTTAAAATATGTATTTTACTATGGCTAAATAAACCAAATCTAAGTTTTGGTGATATGAAATGAAAGTTTTAGTCACTGGTGGGGCAGGATTTATTGGCTCTAATTTAGCATTAGAGCTACAAAATAAAGGTTATGAAGTTATAGTTTTAGATGATTTTTCATCTGGGCATTTTAAAAACCTTATAGGTTTTGAGGGGGATGTTATAGCGGAGAGTATCTTAAATGTTGATTTAAATAGATTTAAAGATGTTGACGTTATTTATCATCAAGCGGCGATAACAGATACAACAGTTCAAGACCAAAAATTAATGATGCAAATTAATACAGAAGGTTTTAGGAGGTTTTTAGATTTTGCTGTTGAAAATGATATTAAGTTTATATATGCATCATCAGCAGCAACTTATGGAAATGCTCCCGCTCCTCAAAAAGAAGATGATGCTGGAAAACCAAACAATATCTATGGCTTTTCAAAATGGATTTGTGATTGTATTGCAAAAAAGTATATGGAAAGATTTCCAGAAGCTCATATAGTTGGATTAAGGTATTTTAATGTCTTTGGACCGAGAGAGCAGTATAAGGGTAAAATGGCCTCTATGGTTTGGCAATTAGCAAAACAGATGGTCGATGGCAAAAGACCAAGAATTTTTAAATGGGGAGAACAGAAAAGAGACCAAGTGTATGTTAAAGATGTTGTTAAAGCAAATTTGTTAGCTATGGATGCTAAGAAAAGCTGTATTGTAAATGTTGGTAGTGGAAAGGCAGTTACTTTTAATTATATAATTGAGGTTCTAAATAAGGTTTTAGGTTTCGATTATGAACCAGAGTATTTTGATAATCCATATAAAGAGTTTTATCAAGATTATACTGAAGCAGATTTAACCAAAGCTAAAGAATGTTTAGGATATAAACCAGAGTGGAGTTTTGAAGAGGCAGTTAAAGATTACAGTATCTCCGAACATCATACTAACTAATAGAAAACTTAATATTTGGTAATATCGAATAGTTAATATCAAAAAAATATGGAGGTGAAATCATGAAGGGGATAAAACACACAATAATAAAATCCTTTAACGAATTTAACAGTTTTGTTGGTAAGGCTTTACAAATTACGCCGAGGATTTATCGGGTTGAAGGTTATTCTAAAGGATTCATCAAAGCTATAGAAAGCAACACATACTTAGAAACGATTAGCACGTTAGGGTATCCTTCAGTGGATTCTTACTATCGATACATAAAGAACGCAGATATATCTATGATAAAAGAGGCATATAAATATTTCGTTAAGTCAATAATCGACGATTTTAAAAAGATAAAAGGCAAATTTTACCTGTCGATGGATACGCACTTTGAAGCATACTATGGAAGAAACTTAAAATCCTCCGATATAATTCACAATTACAGAAAAGAAAGGGGGGGGTTCTGGCTCATACAAATACATAACTGCGGTTTTACATACGAAGGCATTTAGTTTGGTGGTTTATTGCGATATTATCGAAGTTCATAACAATTTCCTCCCAAAATATATTGAGGAAATCTTAGAATTCGTCATTAACGAGTTAAAAATAAATCCAAAGAAACTTACAGTTCTGACCGATAGGGAGTTTAAAAATTTCGAAATAATCAAAATTTTTGAAAGATATGGTTGTAATTATATCTGTTTCGTTCCAAAGAATGATATAAAATATTATCTCGAAAAAGAGTATAAAAATTTATAAATGATAAAACTATATCGAAATTAGTTATCGTAGAAGAGAAGGTAATAATAAATGGGGAGAAGAAAACAGTTTATTATACTTTCTTAACCAACATTGATTTCAAAAGACCAAAAATATATCTAAAAACGTATAAAAAACGATGGAATATCGAAACAAGATTCAGAATGCTTAAAAACATAGCTATAAAAACGAAATCAAAGATTTTAGAAGTAAGATTATTCTTGTTTATACTTAGAGCGATTATTCACAATCTATGGGTTGCAATGCAATGGAAAAACAAAAATACGAATTATAAAACCATGAATTTAAAAGAATTCGTTATCAAAATTAATGAATTAATTCGAATGCACATATATACAAATAAACCAATAGATAATACTCAGTTGTGCATACCTAATGCATATTCGGAGATACTGAACACTAAACTCTAAGGTGTAAAATCTAAAAATAAACTTACTTAATTTAATTGGGTTTGATTTATTGGATCTTAATTTAGTAATATACAAGTACATTTTTATATCTTAAAATTTATTTAGGATAATTGGTAATTATAAAGTAGATTTTTATTAAGTTATTAGGGTGATGCTATGGAATTTTCAGAATGGTATAGCGAGATTTTGGAGAAGGCAGAGATTTATGATGTTAGATACCCAATAAAAGGGTGTGGTGTTTACCTCCCTTATGGATTCAAGATAAGGAGATATGCCTTTGAAATAATAAGAAAACTCTTAGATGAGACAGGGCATGATGAAACTCTATTCCCAATGCTAATTCCAGAAGATTTACTTGCAAAGGAAGGAGAACATATAAAAGGCTTTGAAGATGAGGTTTATTGGGTAACCCATGGGGGGAAAACGCCATTAGATGTTAAATTAGCGTTAAGACCTACATCAGAAACACCAATTTATCATATGATGAAGTTATGGGTTAAAGTCCATACTGATTTACCAATAAAACTCTATCAAATAGTAAATACCTTTAGATATGAGACAAAACATACAAGACCATTAATTAGATTAAGAGAGATAATGACATTTAAAGAGGCACACACTGCACATGCAACAAAAGAAGAAGCAGAAGAACAAGTTAAAGAAGCAATAGAGGTTTATAAAAAATTCTTTGATGCATTGGGAATTCCTTACTTAATATCAAAAAGACCTGAATGGGATAAATTCCCTGGGGCAGAGTATACAATGGCATTCGACACAATTTTCCCAGACGGAAGAACCATGCAGATAGGAACAGTCCACAACTTGGGGCAGAACTTTGCAAAAACCTTCGAGATTATATTTGAGACTCCTGATGGCGGAAAAGATTACGCATACCAAACATGCTACGGAATCTCCGATAGAGTTATTGCCTCAATAATAGCAATCCATGGGGATGAGAAAGGACTTAGCCTTCCTCCAATTGTAGCACCAATTCAAGTTGTTATAGTGCCATTAATCTTTAAAGGAAAGGAAGAAATAGTCATGAATAAGGCAAAAGAAATTTACAATCTATTGAAGGATAAATTCAGAGTTCATTTGGATGATAGGGATATAAGACCAGGAAGGAAATTCAATGATTGGGAATTAAAGGGAGTTCCATTGAGAATTGAAATAGGGCCAAAGGATATTGAAAATGGAAAAATTACGTTATTCAGGAGGGACATCGAAGAGAAGTTCCAAATTGGTGATAATGAGGAGTTAATAGATGAGATGGAAAAAACTTTAAATACTATAAATGAAAATATGAAAAATAGGGCATGGGAAAAATTTGATGCATTTATCAAAATTGTTGAATTTAATGAAAGTAAAATAGATGAAATAAAAAATATTTTAAGTGAAGAGAGGGGTGTTATATTAATTCCATATGTTGAGAGTATTTACAACGAAGAACTTGAAGATAAAGTTGAAGCGTCAGTTTTGGGAATAACTGAATATAAAGGGGATAAATACATTGCCATTGCAAGAACATACTAATCTATTTTATTCTGTCTATTTTTGGATTTTATTTTTTTATTAAATTATTTGGTGATACTAAATGGATGAGAGAGCAAAATATATGAAGGGAACTACGACAGTAGGGCTAATATGCGATGATGCAGTGGTCTTAGCAACAGACAAGAGAGCAACAATGGGGAACCTTATAGCAGATAAAGAAGCGAAAAAGTTATATAAGATAGATGATTATATAGCAATGACCATTGCTGGAAGTGTCGGGGACGCTCAGGCACTTGTAAGATATGTTTCAGCAGAGGCAAAATTGTATAAAATGAGAACTGGAAAGAATATCCCTCCATTATCATGTGCTACATTGATGAGCAATATTTTGCATGGTAGTAGAATGTTTCCTTTTTTAACACAACTTATTATTGGAGGCTACGACTTCTTATATGGACCAAGGTTGTTCTCTCTTGACCCTGTTGGAGGGTTAAATGAAGAGAGTTACTTTACAGCAACTGGTTCAGGTTCTCCAACAGCCTATGGTGTTTTGGAATTGGAATATAGTAGAGACATGTTATTAAAAGACGGTCTTAACTTATCTGTTAAGGCACTTATGTCTGCTATGGAAAGGGATGCATTCTCTGGGAATGGTATATCCCTCGCTTATGTAAATAAAGAAGGAGTAAAAATACTTGAAGATGAAGAGATTGAAAAAATCATAAAGAAGATTAAAAGCAAAAGAAAAAAGAAGAAGAATTAAAATTGTTTTTTATTTTAAAGATTTATAAAATTTCTTTTCTTTAATATTTTTTTAATTTCAAAAGAGTATTTTCAAATGTTTGATAAGGATTTTAGTCATTTCCCATTTCAACATCAATTTTATATTTGGACAATTTTTAAGCATAACTTTTAGGAGGATGGTTATTTTGTCAGCAGAGGAATTATTAAATCAAATAAGAGAGGAAGTTATTAAGAGGGCACCAGGAAACGCCATTATTACAGATGTTCAATTTGAGGGACCAGAGGTTGTAATTTACGCAAAAAATCCAGAAATATTCACGAACTCTTTTATAAAGGAACTTGCAAGAGACCTTAAAAAAAGAATTGCCATAAGACCAGATCCGTCTGTTTTATTAGATCCTGAAATAGCGAAGAAAAGGATTTTAGAGATTGTTCCAGATGACGCTGAAATCACAAACTGTATTTTTGACGCAAACACTGGGGAGGTTATCATTGAATCAAAAAAACCAGGTCTCGTTATTGGAAAAGAAGGTAGTACATTAGAAGAGATAAAAAAAGCGATTAGATGGGCTCCTAAGCCAGTAAGAACCCCCCCAATCCCATCAGAAACAATAAAAGCAATAAGAGCAACACTCTACAGGGAGAGAACTGATGTAAAGGAAATTTTAAGGAGAATTGGGAGGAGAATACATAGGGATATTAAAATTAGGGATGATTATTGGATTAGAGTTTCTTTTTTAGGTGGAGCAAGAGAGGTTGGTAGAACCTGCCTATATTTACAAACACCAGATAGTAGGATCTTAATAGATTGTGGAATAAATATTGCTGTTGAAGGAGATAGGGCATATCCTCACTTTGACGCTCCTGAATTTTCTATTGAAGGGATTGATGCAGTTGTTATTACTCATGCCCACTTAGACCATTGTGGTTTTGTTCCAGGTTTGTTTAGGTATGGTTATGATGGTCCTGTTTATTGTACAAGGCCTACAAGGGATTTGATGACACTTTTGTTTAAGGATTATTTGGATATTGCTGAAAAAGAAGGAAAAGATGTCCCATATGCATCAAAAGACATCAAAACTTGTGTAAAGCATACAATGCCAATAGATTATGGAGTTACAACTGATATAACACCAACGATAAAATTAACCCTTCACAACGCTGGACATATCTTAGGTTCAGCAATAGCACACTGCCATATTGGAGATGGGCAGTATAACATTGCCTATACGGGAGATATTAAATTTGAGGCATCAAGGCTATTAGAGCCGGCAGTTTGCCAGTTCCCAAGGCTGGAAACACTAATAATTGAATCAACTTATGGTTCCTACGATGATATCCTACCAGAAAAAGAAGAAACAGAAAAAGAACTTTTAAAAATTGTATCCGAAACATTGCAAAGAGGAGGAAAGGTTTTAATTCCAGTCTTTGGTGTTGGTAGGGCACAGGAGTTAATGCTTGTTCTTGAGGAAGGATATAACCAAGGCATCTTCAATGCCCCAGTTTACCTCGATGGTATGATTTGGGAAGCAACTGCAATTCACACGGCATATCCAGAATACTTATCAAAAGTTATAAGAAACAGGATATTCCACGAAGGGGATAATCCATTCTTATCAGAGGTATTTAAAAGAGTGGGAAGTACAAATGAAAGAAGAAGGGTTATTGATGGTGATGAGCCATGTATTATTTTAGCAACCTCTGGAATGCTTACTGGCGGACCAAGTGTTGAGTACTTTAAGAACCTTGCTCCTGATGAGAAAAACACTTTGGTATTTGTTGGTTATCAGGCAGAGGGAACACTTGGAAGGAAGGTTCAAAAGGGATGGAAAGAGATTCCAATAACAACAAAGAATGGAAAAACAAAATCCATCCCAATAAAAATGGATATACATACATTGGAAGGATTCTCTGGACACAGTGATAGAAAACAACTAATAAAATACCTCAGAAAATTAAAACCAATGCCAGAAAGAATTTTAATGATTCATGGTGAGATAAATAAATGTATTGATTTAGCAAGCACTGCATATAAGTTATTTAAAAGGGAGACAAGGGCTCCAATGAATTTGGATTCTATTAGGGTAAAATAAATTTTTTTATTTTTTTATTTTTAGACGGTTCTTTTCTTTTTTGTTGTCTTTCGAAACTTTTAAATGTAATTTTTTATAAATATATTAGACAAATACGATTTTAATCATAAAAAAGATTTTTGGAAGTTTATATAACAAAAGAGAAAAATGTGCTAAAGATAATTGGTGATTCCATGATCCTACTCAAGGCAGATTATAAAAAATACCCTACATCAGAACTTGAGAAACTTAGAATGGATGAGGATGAGTTTTATGGGAGATTTGATAGATGTATTTTGTTACAAACTTGTAATAGGGTTGAGATGTATTTTGATGTTGAAAATCTTGATAAAATAGATATTAACATTGATAAATTTGACATTTTGGAAGGTGATGGGGCGATACTCCATCTTTTAAGGTTGGCATCTGGTTTAGAGTCAATGATTGTTGGAGAAGACCAAATACTCGGGCAAATTAAAAAAAGTTATTTAAAGGCAAAGAAACTAAAAAAAACAACGAAATTCCTTGATACGATTTTTTTAAAGGCAATACATGTTGGTCAGAGAGTGAGGAATGAGACAAAAATAAATGTTGGTGGGGTTTCAATTGGAAGTGCTGCAGTTGAGTTGGCAGAGAAGATCTTTGGATTAAAAAATAAGAACGTCCTACTAATCGGTGCTGGGGAAATTGGGACACTTGTGGCTAAGGCATTAAAAGAGAGGCACATAAAAGCCATTATTATAGCAAATAGAACTTATGAGAGAGCAGAATGTTTGGCAAGAGAGTTGAGGGGTATTGCAATACATTTTGATAAGTTAAGAGAGGCATTGAAATATGCAGATATTGTTATAAGTGCCACTGGGGCCCCTCACCATATTTTGACTAAGGAAGATTTGGTGGATGTTGGAGAAACCGTTGTTATTGATATTGCAAATCCAAGGGATGTTGATGATAGTGTTAAGGAACTCCCAAACATAAAACTCTTTACAATTGATGACTTAAAACTAATCTCTGAGGAAAATTTAAAGAAGAGGAAGATGGAAATTCCAAAGGTTGAAAAAATTATAATGGATGAGTTTGAAAATTTAAAGAAGCAAATTAAAAAACTTGAGGTTCAGGATTTTATAAAGAATCTCTCAACACACATTGAAAACATCAGAAGAAAGGAAGTAAAAAAGGCAATTAGTATACTAAAAAACAAAAATAAAAGTCCAGAAGAGATTTTAGAGGACTTTTCAAAGGCATTTTCTAAAAGAATTATCTATGATTTTGTAAGTGCTGTTGAAGATAGGTATTTTAATGGAAAGGATTTGTCTGTTGATGAGATTGTTAAAGAAATGTGTGAAAATAACAAACATAACGTCTAAAAGGAATATAAAAACATATCCTTATGGTACTTATGAATGACATTTAGAATTCATTAAAGAAATGAAAAAGATATGGTGATAAAATGCCAAAGAATAATGATGAAATTGTAGAGAAAATGATTAAAGGTGAAATAAAACCTTACCAACTTGAAGGTATGTTTGATGCAAAGAAGGCAACAGAATTAAGGAGGAAATTTATTGAAAAGGTAACAAACACAACATTTAGCCATATAGACAAATACTCAATAGATGAAGAAATGGCAATGAAAAAGAACATAGAGAATATGATTGGGGCTATTCAAATACCATTAGGTTTTGCTGGACCATTAAAGATTAATGGGGAGTATGCAAAAGGAGAGTTTTACATCCCATTGGCTACAACAGAAGGGGCTTTGGTGGCATCTGTTAATAGAGGATGCTCAGTTATAACAAAGTGCGGGGGAGCGACTGTCAGAATTATAGATGATAAGATGACAAGAGCCCCGGTAATAAAAACAAACTCCGTTGTTGATGCAATAAAATTAAAAGAGTGGATAAAAGAGAACTTTGAGAAAATAAAAGAGGTTGCAGAATCCACAACAAGGCATGGAAAATTAATCGATATAAATCCAATACTCATTGTTGGGAGGTATGTTTATCCAAGGTTCGTTTATAAAACTGGAGACGCTATGGGAATGAATATGGTTACAATTGCAACAGAAAAGGCTTGCAACTTTATTGAGGAAGAATTAAAAAAAGAAGGAATAAAAGTTCATACCGTTGCTTTGAGTGGAAATGCCTGTGTGGATAAAAAACCATCTGGAATTAATTTAATTGAAGGAAGAGGGAAGAGTATTATTGCAGAGGTGTTTTTAAAGGAGGAATATGTTAAAAAGTATCTAAAAACAACATCAAAGGCAATAGAAGAAGTGAATATGTATAAGAATCTTATCGGTTCAGCAATTAGTAATTCAATGGGGTTCAATGCACACTATGCAAATATTATTGGGGCGATATTTTTAGCAACAGGGCAGGATGAAGCACATATTGTTGAGGGTAGTTTGGGGATAACAGTTGCTGAGGCAACAGAAGAGGGGCTTTATTTTTCAGTAACTCTTCCTGATGTTCCAATTGGGACTGTTGGTGGAGGAACGAGGGTGGAAGCGCAGAGAGAATGCCTTGAAATACTCGGGTGTTATGGAAGTGATAAGGCATTAAAGTTTGCTGAGATTGTTGGGGGAACTGTTTTAGCAGGAGAACTTTCCTTGCTTGGAGCGTTAGCAGCAGGACATTTGGCAAAGGCACATTCTGAATTAGGAAGATAATGGTGAATTTTTATGAGTAGGGCAGTTTATGAAGTACTGGAAATTATGGATGCATTAAAGAGGCATAAAAATACCATATACTTTACAGGATTTACATTTTTCTTTGTTTTTGTGTTGTCGTATGTTCTAATGCATCAATCCGAACTTTTGAAATATTTTGGAGAACTAATATATGGTAATTTTAAAAATAGAGTGAGTTCATTCGGAATTTCAAAAGAAACTTCATCATCAATTTTAATCGCCATTATATTATTCAATAACCTCTCAGTTGCAGTTATCAACTACCTTGGAATGGTTATGTCAATATTTATTTTAATTACAAATGCTTTCTTACTATCTTACGTCCTTTACATTTCAGATCCTTTGAAGTTCTGTTTACTTGTCCTTCCCCATGGAATCTTTGAGATTCCTGCATTGATACTTTCCGCATCAAGTGGTTTGATATTGTTTAGGGGAATTTTATGCCTAATAATCTCAAAAACTAAAATAAAACCATTAAAAAAATACTTTGAATATAGAAGAGGGGATTTAAGGGATTCATTAAGAATATTTTTTGTGTCAATATTGTTGTTTGTTATTGCCGCTGTGATTGAAGGAACTGTAACCAAGTTTATTTCAAATTGGTTATAACACCTTCATTTTTTAAAATATTTATTTTATGTGTTATTCCATAACTATATCCACCGATGTTATCTTTTCCAACAACTCTGTGGCATGGAATAACCAATGGAAGGGGGTTTTTATTCATAGATCTTCCAACGGCTCTTGGGGATGTTTTGAGTTCTTTTGCAATTTCTCCATAAGTTTTGACACTTCCATAGGGGATGTTTTTAACAACATCCAAAACTTTTTTTGTGAATGGGGTAACATCCAAACTATAATCTATCAATTCTCTAACCTCGCTATCCAACATCTTCCCAAAGTATAACCTCAAAATGCATTTTGCCATTTTTATGTGGTGCTTTTTATTGGATATTTTTTCCCAGGAAAAGAACTTATTGATTTCATCCCTGGATAGTGGGATGGTATTTCTAACCAATACATCATCTTTAAATATAAAACCAACAAAATATCCATTTATCTCTACAACAACTTTTTCCAAAAACATCACCCTGGTGAAATGATGAAACCAGTTATAATTATCAACTACAAAACATATATGGAAAGTATAGGGAAGAGGGGATTAGAGATAGCGAAAATTGCTGAGAAGGTTTCAGAAGAAAGTGGTATAACAATTGGTGTTGCTCCTCAATTTGTAGATTTGAGGATGATTACTGAGAGTGTAAATATTCCTGTATATGCTCAGCACATTGATGCCATAAGTCCTGGAAGTCATACAGGACATATATTGGCAGAGTCTATTAAGGATTGTGGTGTTAAAGGAACCCTATTAAACCATTCAGAAAGAAATATACTTCTATCAGATATTGATAAAGTTATAGAAATTGCAAAGAATTTAGGCCTTGAGACCATTGTTTGCACCAACAACATAAATGTATCAAAGGCGGTTGCAGCATTAAATCCAAATTATATTGCCATAGAACCACCAGAATTGATTGGAACTGGAATTCCAGTTTCCAAAGCAAACCCTGATATTGTTGAAGGGACAGTTAAAGAGGTCAGAAAGATAAACAAGGATGTCAAAATCCTCTGCGGTGCTGGAATATCAACTGGAAGTGATGTGAAAGCAGCGTTGGAACTTGGAACAGATGGGGTTTTACTTGCATCTGGTGTAGTTAAGGCAAAGGATATTGAAAAGGCAATAAGGGATTTGATAAGTGAGATTTAATGTAAATTATTAATACCTTTTTTAATTTTTTACGATTTTTTGATGCAATTTAAATTTTTAATTTAAGGGGATTATTATGGTAAGTAGGGAAGAGGCAATAGCATTCTTAAACTCTAACTCACCAAAAGATATTTTGGAAAAATTAAATTTGATAAATGAATTGGAAGACAAAGAAAAATACATAACTTACTCAAAAAATGTCTTTATTCCATTGTGTAATTGGTGTAGAAACAAATGTGGATATTGTATTTTCAGAAATGACAATCCAAAACTTATGAAAAAAGAAGAGGTTAGAGAAATTTTATTAAAGGGGGATGAACTCGGCTGTAGAGAGGCATTGTTTACATTTGGGGAGAGGGTTGATGAGAATCCAAAGATAAAGGAGGAGTTAAAAAAAATGGGATATTCCGGAATTTTGGAGTATCTGTATGATTTAGAGGACTGGTGCTTAAACAACACAAACCTCCTCCCCCACACAAATTGCGGAATTTTAACTTATGATGAATTAAAAATGCTTAGGGAGGTTAATGCCTCAATGGGATTAATGCTTGAAAACGTTAGTGAGAGGTTGATGAAAACTACTGCCCATAAAGAAAGTCCGGGTAAAGAACCAAAATTAAGGATTGAGATGATTGAAAACGCGGGAAAGTTGAAGATTCCATTTACTACTGGAATATTAATTGGAATTGGAGAAACTAATGAGGAGATTGTAGATTCTATATTAAAGATTAAGGAGATTCATGAAAAATATGGGCACATTCAAGAAGTTATAATCCAAAATTTTAGAACTAAAAAGGGTATTCCTATGGAGAATTTTGAAGAACCTTCACCAATAAAGATGCTAAAGGTAATAATATTAGCAAAGTTGATGCTAAATTATATTTCAATCCAAGTTCCACCAAATTTAAACAAAGAAACAGGGCAGTTGTTTTTGTTATCTGGAATTGATGATTGGGGGGGAGTTTCCCCACTGACGAAAGACTACGTAAATCCAGAAAGCCCATGGCCAGAAATTGAGGAATTAAGAAGATTTACTGAGGAGTTGGGCTTTAAATTAAAGATGAGATTGCCTGTCTATGACAAATACATAAAAAAGGAATGGCTGAGTGAAAAAATTTATAAAAAGATAACCAATTATGATAAATTTGTGACAGATAAGCGAATATTTTAAATATAACTTCCACCATTTAATAGTGGTGTCCTGAAGATATCTTCCCTTTGTCCAAAAATTATAAAAATAATGTATGACGTATTATGATTACAAACAAAAATAAACACGGTGAGAGAAATGTCTAAAGGTACCCCTTCACAAGGTAGAAAAAACAAAGGTTCCCTTCACATAAGATGCAGAAGATGTGGAAGAAGGGCATATCACATAAGAAAGAAAGTTTGTGCAGCATGTGGATTTGGAAGAAGTAAAAGAATAAAAAGATACTCATGGCAGTGGAAAAAAGTAAATGGACAAAGATTGAAATAAACCTATTTTTCTCTTTTAATAAAATTAATTTAAAATAAGATTCTTATTTTACTAAATTTATTTATATTAATTGATTTATAATTTAAATTAAAAAATTATTTGTGATATCATGTGCGGGATATTTGGTATTTATTCCAACGAAAGGATAAATGTCGCAAAAAGGATATACTATGGATTATTCGCTTTGCAACATAGAGGACAAGAAGGAGCAGGTATTGCAACAAGTGATGGGAGAGGATTCCACCACTATAAAGGCATAGGCCTTGTATCTGAGGTATTTACAAACAACGAACTCCAATCTTTATACGGGCATATAGGTATTGGACATGTAAGATATTCAACAACAGGAGATAGCACAATTGAAAACTGCCAACCATTTGTTGTTAAGAGTTCATTTGGTCCAATAGCAATAGCACATAATGGAGATATTGTAAACTCAACTATTTTAAAGAGAGAATTGGAAAAAATGGGACATATATTCATCTCATCAACAGATTCAGAGGTTATTGCACAACTCCTTGTTAGAGAGTTGTTAAAAACTGAAGATATTATAGAGGCAATAAAAAATACAGCAAAAAAGTTGATTGGGGCTTATTCCTTGTTGATAATGTTCAACGATAAACTCATAGCAGTTAGGGATCCAAATGGCTTTAAACCACTATGCATAGGAAGGGATGAAAATTGCATATACTTTGCATCAGAGAACTGTGCATTAGATACCGTTAATGCTGAATTTGTTAGGGATATTAAACCTGGAGAAATCGTTATAGTTGATAATGGGGAAATTAATTGCTATAAAATTGAAAAACCTTGTGAAGAAGTAAATACAGAACTAAATCTTCCAGTAAATAATTACATTTATAACAACTGTGTTTCCACATGCATGTTTGAATACGTATATTTTGCAAGACCTGATTCTATTATTGATGGAATAAGCGTCTATGAGGTTAGGAGAAAGATTGGGAGGATATTAGCAAAAGAACATCCATGTGATGCAGACCTCGTTTCTCCAGTCCCAGATTCAGGGATTACATTTGCACTTGGGTATTCTGAGGAGTTGGAGATTCCCTACTATGAGGGATTGATAAAGAATAGGTATGTAGGAAGAACCTTTATCCTCCCAACACAGGAGGAGAGGGATTTAGCAGTTAGGTTAAAATTAAACCCAGTAAAAAGTATATTAAAAGATAAAAAAGTAGTTTTAGTCGATGACAGTATTGTTAGGGGAACGACATCAAGAAGAATAGTAAATATGCTAAAAAAGGCAGGGGCAAAGGAAGTACATTTAAGAATTGGTTCTCCAAGAATAATATCTCCATGCTTCTATGGCATAGATATGGCTACAAAGGAGGAGTTAATTGCATCATACAAAACAGACGAAGAAATCTGCAAATATGTAAATGCTGATTCACTTGGTTATTTAAGTATTGAAGGATTGGTAAAAGCAATTGGAAGAAAAGATTTATGCTTAGCATGTGTAAGTGGATATTATCCAACTGATGTTTCTTGTAAGTTCTGATTGTGATTTTCTATTTTTGCATATTTCATAATATTTCTCTATCCTCCTGAAACTGGTGGATAGATAACAATCTCATCAGATGCCTTAACAACAACATCATCAGAATCCACAACATCACAATTTATAGAGATTATTGCTTTACCTTGATAAAAATCATCTTTGATGTTTATAGAATTTTTATTCAATATATTTAGCAGTTCTTTTAGTGTTATTTCATTTTTATCAATAGTTATTTTAATCTCTCCTCCATAAAGTTCCCTATACTTTGCAAATAACTTTATAATCAACTCCATATAAATCACCACTTATTATTGTTAAGTTTTTAAACCCAATTGGATATTAATTTATTGACTGACAGTGTGATTACGAGAATCCTTTCTTTATTAGTTCTTTACTACACTCTTTAATCACTTCATAGAATGATAATCCATATTTGTGGCTTAAATATTCTATACAGTTTGA